>DATHRT010000094.1:0-7729 GCA_035464915.1 Candidatus Limnocylindria bacterium | reverse complement strand
AAGATCCTCCCGGACGGCAAGGTGGACCCGACCACCTGGCCCAATACCGGCATCGGCAGGATCAACCCGGATGGATCCAGGGGATCGTGCACCGCGTGCCACTCCCGCCACCAGTTCAGCGCGAAGGTGGCGCGTTCCCCGGAGTCGTGCGGGAAGTGCCACCTGGGCCCCGATCATCCGCAGAAGGAGATCTACGACGAGTCAAAGCACGGACTCGCCTTTTACGCGAACCGGGACCGGATGAACCTCGAATCCCGATCGTGGGTAGTCGGCAAGGACTACACGGCTGCGCCTACCTGCGCCACCTGCCACCTGAGCGCGACCGTCGACCTCCCCGTGACCCACGACCCGGGAGAGAGGATCTCCTGGACGCTCCGCCCGGCGATCTCGAAGAAGCTCGAGAAATGGGAAACGAAGCGGGCCACGATGAAAACCGTGTGCGTCAATTGCCACAACCGGAAGTTCTCGGACGCCTTCTTCACCCAGTACGACATCACGGTCGAGCTCTACAACGAGAAGTTCGCCAAGCCGGGCGCGGAGCTGATGAAGAAGCTTCGCGACGCGGGGAAACTCACGCCGACCCAGTTCGACGAAAAGATCGAGTGGACCTGGTTCCTCCTGTGGCATCACGAGGGGCGGCGGGCGCGGCACGGGGCGTCGATGATGGCTCCCGACTACACGCAGTGGCACGGCTTCTTCGAGGTCGCGGAGCGGTTCTACATGGAGCTCCTCCCCGAAGCCGAGGAGCTGTTGCCCGGCTCGACCGCCTTCATCCTCGCCCAGGACCAGCACAAGTGGATGAAGGGGATCACAAAGGAGGAGCGGGACAAGATGCAGAAATTCTACGAGGAGCGGTACGGCAAGTAAAATGAGTTATTTGACGGGGAAGCCGGCCATACCGTTTACCCTTCGGGACAGCAGCGAAAAAACCCACCGTCTCGAAGACTACCGGGGGAGTTGGCTATTGATGGTGTTTCATCGCCACCTTGGCTGACTCCCTTGCCGGGCGCACATCACGCAGTTGCGTGATCAGGAAGAGGAGTTCGGCAAGCTCAACGTAAAGATCGTGGTGGTAACATTTGAAGCCGGCTTTCTTGCGCGCAGTTACGTTGAAGAGACTGCGTTGGCCTGGCCTCTTCTTGTCGATGATACCCGCGAAACGTACAGGAACTATGGCATGTTCTCCGCTTCCTTTTGGGATGTCTGGGGTCCGAAAACGTGGTGGGCTTATCTGAAGGAGGTCGTCAAGGGGAAGAAGGTAATAAAGTCGGAAGTGGATATCTTCCAGCGCGGCGGAGATGTGCTGATCGACCCGGGCGGAACAGTCCGGCTGCATCATATCGGCGTCGGCCCGGCAGATCGTCCGACCGTCGAGGCGTTGTTGAAAACGATAGATTCCGTTTAGGAACATCTAAGCAAGGCATCACCGAAAATTCCTCCCACAAAGGTCTCCCGGGCTGGCACCGGGCGCAGATACCACTTGCGTAGCGGGAGCGCCCTTTAGGATCGGCGCCAAATTCCCCTATATGTCCTATAGACATTATTAACAATTAATTCTTGACATGTCCTATAGTCTTTATAGTATATTAACCCGTAATCCAGACCAAAGCTCAAAAGGAGCCAGAAATGAAGAAGATCACCATCCGTTCCTTCATCGCACTCCTGTCCCTTCTGTTCTTTCTGCCTGTCGGATCATATGCCGCGCAAACCGGGTATAAAGGGTTTCCCCGCGGCAATGCTCTGATCACTGTCCAGGAACTGAAAGACCTGCTGGATGCCGGTGACCCGAGACTGGTCGTCATTGCGGCGGAAGACAGCGTGGGATACCGCACGGGGCACATCCCGGGCGCCTACCAGCTGGACCGCCCCGACTACGCAGCGTCTCCCGACACTCAAAACGGCGTCACGGGAAACATCATCGATGCAACCGGGTTCACGGAGTTGGCCCGGCGCATGGGCATCAACCGGGACTCCACGGTGGTCGTCTACGACTCCAAGGACGATGCCACCCGGCTGTGGTGGGCCTTCACCTATTACGGCAAGGGCGACGTGCGGGTGCTCGACGGCGGGATCCAATCCTGGGAAGGCGCGGGCTATCCTGTCGATGTGCTGGCTCCCGACGCCCCGGCCGAGCCCGGGGACTTCGTTGCCAAAGTCTTTCATCCGCACCTGCGTGTGGATACTGCCGATATCGAGGCGCTTCGCGATAATCCCGCGGCCCAGTTGTGGGACAACCGCAGCATCGAGGAGTTCACCGGGGAAACGCAGAAGAAAGGGGCCTATCGTGCAGGGCGCATCCCCGGTGGCCGGCACGCCGAATGGACCCTCTTCAAGAAGAAAGATAACCGCGCAGAGTGGTTGACGGCGGCCGAAATCAATCCCCTGCTGAGCGAGCTGGGTTTCGATCCGGAGAAGGATCAATACTTCTACTGCCAGTCCGGGGTGCGCACCACCCAGGTCCTCTTCGCCCTCTATCTTTCCGGCTGGCAATTCGAGAAGCTCCACAACTACGACAGTTCCTGGATCGGCTGGTCGAAGGATGACAGCCTGCCGCTGGAAGTCGGCATACCGACCGTCAGCGCCCGGCAGGAAGCAAGCAGGTAGCCCGGCGGGCAAAAGGATCCCGTAACGAAAGCCGCGGTCCTTGGGCGAACGGTCCGCGGCTGTTTATCCGGCAGCACGCTCCGAATCGGGCGCGGGAGCCGCCCGGGCGAGAGAAGGCTGGAAAAATCTCTCACCGATAACCGCACGATTCGCGTGCGTGTGTGCACCCTCCCAAGCGAGAATCGTCTTTTTCCTCGCCCCTCCGGTTCTGTCCCAGATGGAGTGCGTGATATCATGATTTCCTATTTTTCGACCCTTTTGGGGGGGAAGGGAGCTTTGCGGTATGGGACATTTCTCGGTGAGCGTGATGGGGAAGGACCGGCCGGGGATCGTCGCGGAGGTCAGCAGGATTCTCTACGAGCTTGGGTGCAACATCGAGGATTCGACCTGTACGATCCTCTCCGGGCAGTTCGCAATGATCCTGGTCGTATTTCACGAGAAGCTGCAGACGACCGCGGAGATGAACCCCTCCTTTGACGACGTGCGGCAGAAGATGGGGCTGCAGGTCACGATCCACTCGCTCAAGGCGGACGAGGTGGTCCACGACAAGTCGTTCATCGGGCGCCCTCATATCATCTCCGTGTACGGGGCCGACCGGCCGGGGATCGTATACTCCGTCGCCCGGGAACTCGCCCGGCGGAAGGTGAACATCACCGACCTCAACACGCAGGTCGTCGGGTCGAAGGAGCGGCCGGTCTATGTCATGGTTCTGGAGGTGGACATCCCGGAAGGGGTCGATATGAAGGATCTGGACGTGGTGTTCGACGGAATCAAGAAGGAACTCGGCGTGTCCATTTCGGTGCGCCCCATCGAGACATTGGAGTTGTGACAGGCGCCCGGCATGGCGATCCTTCCGATCCTGCAGTTTCCGGACCCCCGGCTCAAGGAAACGTCCGCCCCCGTGACGGGGGTGACCGCCGAGGTCTCCGCGTTCATCGATGACCTTCTGGAGACGATGCGCGCCTCCCCGGGCTGCGTCGGCATCGCCGCGCCGCAGGTCGGGATGGCAAGCCGCATCATCGTGGTCGACGTCTCGGACCACCGGCGGGGCGGCCAGGAGGAGAATCACGGCCTTCTCGTGCTGGTCAATCCCGAGATCCTCGCCAGGGGAGGGAAGCAGCTTGTCCGGGAGGGGTGCATGAGCGTGCCGGACTATACCGCGAACGTGCAGCGCGCCCAGTGGGTTCTGGTGGACGCGCTCGACAGGGAGGGGAAGCAGACCATCCTCGAGGCCATCGGGTTCGAGGCGGTGGTCATCCAGCACGAGGCGGACCACCTGGACGGGTACCTGTTTCTCGACCGGGTATCCTCCATCAAGACCGACCTGTTCCGGCGGAAACGCTATCGCTGATTTCCGGTCGCTCCCGCCGCCCCAGGCGTCGCAAAGCGATCGACAGGAAAGGTGCCATGGAAAAAGGGAAATATTGCGTCAATTGCGGGGCCTCCATCGATGCCCAAGCGGAGATTTGCCCCGGTTGCGGCGTGAGACAGCCGTCCCTCAGGCGTCCGGGAAAGATCGGCAGGAGGATCGCCGCCGCGATCTTCGCCATTCTCCTCGGCAGTTTCGGGGTCCACCGGTTCTACCTCGGGCAGATAGGATGGGGGATCCTGTACGTGCTCTTCTGCTGGACGCTCATTCCCGCGGTGGCGGGGCTGATCGAGGGGATCCTGTACCTGACGATGTCCGATGAGGAATTCGAAGCGAAGTACGGACGCTAGTGCACCCGGGCGATTCTCGGGGCGGGATACGGGAGGGAAGAGGAAATGAAGAGGCGCGCATTGGGAAAGAGCGGACTCACGGTGTCCGCCCTCGGGCTGGGATGCATGGGGATGTCGGAGTTTTACGGGCCGACCGACCAAAAGGAGGCCATCGCCACCATACACCGGGCGATCGACCTGGGCGTGGACTTCCTCGATACCAGCGATGTTTACGGGCTCGGCCGCAACGAGGACCTTGTAGGGAATGCGATCCGGGACCGGCGCGACAAGGTTTTCCTCGCGACCAAGTTCGGCATCCTCCGGGGGAGCGACGGATCCTGGCAGGGGGTGAACGGGAAGCCCGGCTACGTCCGGTCCGCCTGCGAGGCAAGCCTGCGCCGCCTAAGAGTCGAGGCCATCGACCTGTACTACCAGCACCGGGTGGACCCCGAGGTTCCCATCGAGGAAACGGTGGGTGCCATGGCCGACCTCGTCCGGGAAGGGAAGGTCAGGCTTCTCGGCCTGTCCGAGGCGGCCCCGCAGACGATCCGCCGCGCGCAAGCCGTACATGCCATTGCTGCCCTGCAAAGCGAGTACTCCTTCTGGACACGGGACCATGAGGCGGAAGTGATCCCCACCTGCCGGGAACTCGGCATCGGGTTCGTGGCGTACAGTCCTTTGGGAAGGGGGTTCTTCACCGGCCGCATCCGGAGCAAGGAGGACCTGGCCGGGGGGGATTACCGGCACAACTCGCCCCGTTTCCAGGGGGAGAACCTGGCGGGGAACTTACCTCTTCTGCAGCGCGTCGAGGAGATGGCGGCGGGGAAAGGGTGCACTCCGGCGCAGTTCGCCCTCGCGTGGGTTCTCGCCCGGGGAGAGGATTTCATCCCGATCCCGGGGACCAAAAAGCGGGAGCGGCTGGAGGAGAATCTGGGTTCCCTAGGCATCGGTCTCACGCCTGAGGAGCTGGCGGAGGTAGACGCTGCGTTTCCTCCGGGAGTTGCCACCGGAAAGCGGTATACGGAAGAGGCAATGCGCGCCGTCAACCGTTGATGAACGGGGAGAAGAAAGGATCTAGCGGCTTACGAAACTGGGACGGACGCTGCCGGGGGAGGAGAGACCGGAATCTTGGGAAAGGTTCGTAACCGGCCTGGCGGCGGTATCGGCCGATCCGGCGACCGGCTCCTTCTCGCCGGGGACGTGCTTCAGGGCACGGAAGATGCCCTGCAGTTTTTCCTGGTTTCCTTTGCCCTTTTTCAGCGCCTCCTGGATCTCCCCCATAAGATCAAAGCCATTTCCGAGGGAGACCCCCTCGGGGCCTTCCCGGATCACCAGGGACTTGTGCCGTTCGACGATATCCCTGATGTCGGCGCGCATTTTGACCGCTCCCCCCCCGTCCTTTGCGGGAGGAGTGAGCAACCCGCGTCCCGTATCGTCGCCCGCGGTCATCTTCCGTGCGGTTTTTCCGGAAATCTCGAGAATCGGGACCGCCTTCGTCCTGTTCCCGGACCGGGAGACCTCGACCCAGGCCTTGCTGCCGTCGTCGCCCGAGAAAATCGGGATAGGGGCCAGCCTGTCTTCGGCCTGCGCAAGAGTGGCGGACAGGCATAGGACCGTCGCGATGCGAACCATCGGTGACGCCGTTCGCCCCTTCAATTTCCATCCTCCTCCCGTATTCCTCCGTACTGGAAGTACCTTCGGAAACGTAGGGAAACAGGAAACGTGCCAGGGGATGGAAGCCTGTTTTTCGTAATGGAAACGGGGGCTTGCCAGGATTTTCGATAATAAAACAAGTTCACATCCGTTATATGTCGCCAGCAGGTGTTACATTTTCGTCCGTTGTTGTCCCCCTTAAGCGCCCGGGATTGCCGGACGTGGCAGGCGGGATGCTTCCCTCGCGGCGGGGAAGGCGTACAATAGGATTACAGGCAACAGACGACGCAGATACCGAAGAACCCTTGCTACGGAAAGGAGCGAAAGCGATGATCAAGGTGAAGACGTTTTCGTCCCAGCTGAAGATTTTCCAGACCCGCAACGAGCTGCTTGAGCTGGACCAGGCCGTGAACGAATTCATTGTTTCCCAGGGAATCCGGAAGGTGATTTCGGTGAGCGATGCCGTCACCTCGGGGGAGAAGGGGGAGGCGATTGGCATTATCCGGGTGCTCACCTACGAAGTGCCCGGCGAGGGGGCCAGGGAAAAGGTTCTCGGAAAGATGGAGCGGAAGCTCAATGATTGGGGCGACGAGGTGGAGAATCTTCGCGGAAAGGCCGACAGGCTCGGGTCGGAGGCGAGGGGAAAATTCCAGGAACAGGCCGAAGAGCTGCGCGCCAAGCAGGAATCGGCACGGCAGAAACTTCAGGAGTTGAGGAAAGCCGGCGGGGAGGCGTGGGAGGATCTGCAGGCGGGGGCTGAGGCCGCCCTGGACGATTTGAAAAAGACGTTGGAGAAGGCGGTGAAAAAATGGAAAAAGTAAAGATGGCTTCCGCTGCGGGACGTGGTTTGCAGCTCGCGGGCATCTTTTGTCTGGTCATCGTGCTCGGAATCTCGGTCTTTCCCACGGCAGCATCGTCGGCGGATGTTTCCGAATTGACCGTAAGGGCCAACAAGGGAGAAGCCGAGGCCCAGACCGCACTGGCCGACATGTATCGGAAAGGGGAGGGGGTCCCGAAAAACATCTCCGAAGCGGAGAAGTGGTACCGGAAGGCTGGGGAGCAAGGGGTCGCCGACGCCCAGTCCACTCTCGGGAAGATGTATCACGATGGCGAGGGCGTTCCGAAGAACAGCGCCGAGGCGGTGAAATGGTATCGGAAAGCCGGGGAGCAGGGGGTTGCCGACGCCCAGTTCACTCTCGGGAAGATGTATCGCAACGGCGAGGGCATTCCGAAGAACAACACCGAGGCGGCGAAATGGTACCGGAAAGCCGCGGAGCAGGACGTTGTGGAGGCTCAGGCTACTCTCGGTCTGATGTACGCAAACGGACAGGGTGTTCCCCGGGATTACGCCGAGGCCGTGAAATGGTACCGAAAGGCCGCCGAGCAAGGGGATGCAAATGCGCAGTACGGCCTGGGCGTGATGTACAATAACGGTTTCGGTGTGGATAAGGATGGCGGCGAAGCGCAGAAGTGGTTTCGCGAAGCGGCGAAGCAGGGGGTTTACGGGAAGCCCCGGTAGCGTGTTGACCGCATGCCTTGCAGGCGAAAGCCTGCCGGACGCATCACAGGGGAATGCGGAAAACCCCTGTGTCAGGCGATGGCCAACTTCTCCTTTCGGTGCGTCCGCAGGTAATTCTCCACGTCGCGCAGATGGAAGAGGAGCGTGTTTTCCAGCCAGACTCCGGGGAGTTCCCGGCTTACCGCCAGGGTCTGGACATGCAATCTGGATAGGCTTAGCATTTTCGCTACCTCGCCCGCGGACAGCAACTGCATG
>DATHRT010000093.1:0-1795 GCA_035464915.1 Candidatus Limnocylindria bacterium | reverse complement strand
GTCATCTTCGATTTCGGGGGAGTCATACACTCCTTCGACTTCGGTATGTTCTTCCGGAGTCTCGGCGGGTCGACCGACAGGTCGTTCGGGGAGGTGAGCTCCCTCGTCGCCGGATCGGGACTTCCGCGGAGATACGAGTTGGGGGAGATATCGTCGCGGGAGTTTTATCGCGGGATCGCGAACCTGTGCGGGCTGCGGGTAACCGAGGAGGAGTTCGTCCAGGCCTTCGTGGCCATCTTCACCCCTATCGAACCCACCATCTGCCTGATCCGGTCCCTCTCGCCGTCATACCGGCTCGGTCTTCTCTCCAACACGAACGAGTGGCACTTCGAGCATCACATCCGGACCGTGGAGATTTTTTCCCTGTTCGATGCGGTGACGCTTTCGTTCCAGGTGAGGTCCTTGAAGCCCGCGGAGGCGATCTACTTGGATATGCTGGAGAAAATAGGCTTCCCACCGGAGGAGTGCGTCTTTGTCGACGACCTCGAAGAAAACGTCGCGGGGGCCAGGCGTTTGGACCTTCACGCGATCCACTACACGGGCCACGAGAAGCTGGTCTCCTCCCTCGCGGAGCTGGGCGTTGTCGCAGGACAGGACGTGGGGAAATGAGAAACCGGGAGCGGGGGGAGACCGGGTGAAGGCGATCGGGATGTCGAATTTCGGCGGAGTGGATGTACTGCAGATCGTTGACCATCCCGACCCCGCTCCGAAGGATGATGAGCTCCTGGTGCGCGTCCGTGCGACGGCGCTCAATCGCGCGGACCTGCTGCAGCGGAGAGGGAAATACCCTCCGCCGAAAGGGGCCTCCGAGATCCTTGGTCTGGAGATGGCGGGCGAGGTTTTGGAGACCGGCTCCGCATGCGGAGAGTGGAGTCCGGGCGACCGGGTCTTTGCCCTCCTGCCGGGCGGAGGGTATGCGCAAAAAGTGGTTGTTCCCGCCGGAATGGCGATGCGGATCCCGGACAATCTGTCGTACGAGGAGGCGGCCGCGATCCCCGAGGCATTTCTCACCGCCTACCACAACCTTTTCTCCCTCGGGGGGCTAACGCCGGGAATGACGGTCCTGGTCCACGCCGGAGGGAGTGGGGTGGGCACGGCGGCGATCCAGCTGATCCGGGAGGCGGGGGCCGTCTCCCTGGTCACTGCGGGGTCCCCGCCGAAAATCTCCCGTTGCCTGGATCTTGGGGCGGGGGCGGGGTGGAACTACCGGGAAGGGTCCTTCGCTGCGTGGGTGGCCGCCCGGACGGAGGGGAGGGGAGTGGACCTGATTCTCGATCTCGTCGGAGCCCCCTTTTTCGGGCAGAACCTCAAATCCCTCGCGGAGGACGGCAAACTGATCCTCGTCGGCACGATGGGGGGAGCGGTGGCGGAGCGGGTGAACCTCCTCGATCTTCTGTTCCGGCGGCTCCAGATCCTCGGCACCTCGCTTCGGTCTTTGGACACGGCGAGGAAGATCGTCCTTACGCAAAGGTTCTCCGGCTTTGCGCTTCCGCGATTTGCGGACGGGCGGCTTAATCCGGTGATCGACTCGGTACGCGACTGGACGGAAGTCGCGAGTGCCCACCTTCGGATGGAGTCGAACGAGAACGTGGGAAAGATCGTTCTTCGAATAGACGAGGTGTGACCCCGCTTTTTCCTCCCCTGTCGGAAATTTGACACCCTCACACCGTTTCCTTTCGGAACTGTCAGAAACTGTCACTCCAGCAGAATCGGTTTTCCTCTTGTTTCGGGGGGTTGGAAGATATCCGCGGCTGGAACAATACTTGCTTTGATTTTCCGGTATTCAGGGGATTTC
>DATHRT010000092.1:0-5546 GCA_035464915.1 Candidatus Limnocylindria bacterium | reverse complement strand
GCCCTCGTCCGGTTCCACTCCACCTTCAACCCCGTTCCCCTCACCCCCGAAATGCTCCTCGTCTCCGGGCTCGATATCGTCACGAGAGAACGGCTCGCGGGGCGGCTCAAGCGGAAGGAAGACAGACTCCTGCGCCCCTTCCCGGGCATCGACATGGTGTTCTGGGGAGAGGAGTGGGTCCAGAAGACCCTGGACTCGTTCCTGTGGAGAAAGCGCGGCGGGAAGCAGACCTTGAACGAGGCCTTTCTGAAGAGGCTGTGGGAGGCGTCAAACGAAGGAGCGATGCTGCAGCTCCGCATCTATCGGAAGGCGGCGGTGACCCCGTCTGCCTGGATCCGGGTGAAGTATCCCCACTTCGCCAATCTCGGCCTCTCGGACACCCAGATGCTCAAGATCGCACGGGCCGAGGGGTGCCGGTTCGAGGAGCCGGAATTTCTTGCTGCCGTCCGCCGGTTCAGCCGGCGAAACCCTCTCTCCGGGAGCCTCCGAACAGCTCTTCCGCGCTGATCATGAACGGGCGAAGCGCCTTCGGCTTTTGCGGTTCCAGGTTCGTGGGAGGAGCGGGACGAAGGCCCGACCGGTACGGGTGGTCTTCCACGACCTTGAGGTGCCGGCGAATCAGCTGTTCGATCGCCGCGAGAAACGGACGCTCCCCGATATCGGAGAACGACAGGGCGATCCCCGACGCCCCCGCGCGCCCCGTCCGGCCGGTGCGGTGAACGTATGATTCGGGCTCGTTGGGCAGATCGTAATTCAGCACGTGGGACAGTCCCACGATGTCCAGACCCCGGGCGGCGATGTCGGTCGCTACCAGGACCCGACACTTCCCGCGGCGGAAATTCTCCAACGCGAGTTCCCTCGCCTTCTGCGTCTTGTCTCCGTGGATCGCCTCCGTGGGGATGCGGGCCCGGGCAAGATGCCTCGCGACCCGATCGGCACCGTGCCTCGTCCTCGTGAACACCAGGACGTTCCGAAGCGTCGGGTCGGCCAGAAGGTACTGGAGCAGCGCCGCCTTGTCGTGTTTCTCCACGAAGTACAGGAAGTGGTCCACGGCCTCCGGGGCGGGCTCCTGCGGCGTAACCGCCACCATAACGGGGTCGCGCAGGATCGTGTCCGCCAGCCTCCGGATGTCCCCGGGGATCGTGGCGGAAAAAAAGAGGGACTGGCGGCGCCGGGGCAGCTTGTCGACCAGCCGGCGTATGTCGCGAATGAAACCCATGTCGAGCATCCGGTCGGCCTCGTCCAGGACGAAGATCTCGATCGACCCCAGCGTTACCAGGCCCTGTGACATCAGGTCGAGGAGCCGGCCGGGGGTGGCCACGAGAATGTCCACGCCCTCCCGAAGCGCCCGTTCCTGCGGTACCTGGCTGACCCCCCCGTAGACGACGGCTTGCGTAAGTTCGGTGTGCTTCCCGTATTCGCGGAAACTCTCACTGATCTGCATGGCCAACTCCCGCGTGGGCGTGAGTATCAGCGCGCGCACAGGGCGGGAGCTTCGCTTCTTCCCTCTCCTGCGTGATGGTCGCCCTTCCTCTGCGCTTCCCGCCTGGGCAAGCTTCTCCAGGATGGGAAGCGCGAAGGCCGCGGTCTTCCCCGTCCCGGTCTGGGCGCACCCCAGCAGGTCTCTCCCCGCCATCACGTGGGGGATCGCCTTCTCCTGAATCGGCGTGGGCACAATGTACTTCCTCGCCGCAACCGCACGCAGCAGATCGGGCGAAAATCCAAAATCCGAAAACGTCATTCCTGTTCCTCCAGTGGTAATCCTCTGTCCGGGCACACCCTATGCTGGCGCGGCCGGCTTGTTGCGATGCCGAATCTTACGGGAAATGTGTCGTCCGACCGTAAGGGGAGGGAGAACCGATTCTGCGGCGGGACCGCTTCCGGCTCATTTCCGACGTGTGATCCAACAAAACTAGTAGAGATTTGCACGTAATGCGCAAAAAAGCAAGGAAATACTTTCTTCTTCCCCGGGACGTCCGCCCCCCCCCGTAACCGCGAAAGGAGAAGTCCCGCCGTGCGCGGGCCGGTCAGGGCTTCTCCGCGGGCTTCTCTTTCCCGGAGGAATCCCCCTCCGCATCCGACTTGATCGATATCAGTTCGACGTCGAAGATGAGAGTCGCATTCGGCCCGATCGGCCCGGCGCCCCGCTCCCCGTAGGCAAGCTCGGGGGGGATGAAGATCTGCCACTTGTCCCCGACTTTCATCAGCTGGAGCACCTCGGTCCATCCGGCGATCACACCGTTGACCGGGAACACCGCCGTCTGCCCCCGCTTGTACGAACTGTCGAACTCCGTCCCGTCGATCAGGGTGCCGCGGTAGTTGGTCTCCACCGTGTCGGTTATCTTCGGGGAAGCGCCGTCGCCCGACTGAACGACCTTGTACTGCAGGCCGCTCGGCAGGGAGACCACGCCCTCCTTCTTCTTGTTCTCGGCCAGGAACGCCTCCCCTTCCTTCTTGCTCTTTTCCCCCTCCTGCTTCATGCGCTCGAGGGCCTTGTCCCGCAACTCCTGCTGGAGGGCTACCAGCGTCTTGCGCGCCTCCTCTTCGGACAGAAGGGTTTCCCCGCCGGACAGGACGTCTTTCACGCCACGCGCAAGCATGTCGGCGTCGACTTCGAGCGACTGCCTCTTCAGGTTGTTGCCGATGTCCATCCCGATGCTGTAGCTGATCTTGTCCTTCTGGTCCGCAAGCTTCGGTGCCTCTTCCGCGCTGACATGAACCGCCAGAAGCAGTGCGGCCGCCGCGATCAACCAACGGAATCTCATCGATGCTCCTTTCCCGTTCCGCAGAGAATTGTTTGCCCCCCCGCACCGCCCCGGAGCAGAGATGACGAAGAACCGCAATAGTATACGCTAGTGTACCGTCTCGTAAATAGCTTGACGCACCGAGAGCGTCGATGCGCCGAGCCGGGCGCAGGGAGTCCGACAAAGGACTGGCGGTGCACTAGGGCGGGCGAAGGAAACTACTCCCCGCCCTCTTTTCCTCCCGGCGGCAAATGTCCCCGCATCCGACGATGAATACGCGATCCGCGGGGCCTACCTCCCCTTCCGCATTCCCGGCGGGACCCTTCCGAACAGGCGCCCCGTCCGCAGGACCGGTTTGCCGTCGAGAAAAAGCTCCCCTTCCTTCCGAAGGTCCTTGATCATGTCCCAGTGGACGGAGGAGCGGTTCTGTCCGCCCGACTCGGGGTAGGATCGGCCGACGGCCAGGTGGATCGTTCCCCCCATCTTCTCGTCCAGCAGGATGTCGCGGGTGAACTCGGTCACCCCCGCGTTCGCGCCGATCCCGAACTCGCCCAGCCGGCACGCACCGGGGTCCGCAGCAAGCATCTCCCGAAGATACGATTCGTTCTTTTCCGCAGTGGCCTCCACGACCTTCCCTCCCCGGAACGCCAGCCGGATCCCCGACACCTCACGACCGCCCGCGATCGCGGGGAACTCGAAAAAGATCTTCCCCTCGACCGACGTCTCCACGGGGCCCGTGAAGATTTCCCCGTCCGGCATGTTGTACTCCCCCGCGCACGGGATCGCCTTCCGCCCCCTGATCGAGAAGGCGAGGTCGGTCTCCTTTCCGACGATACGGACCTCTCGGCTTTTCTCCAGGATCCGCTTCGTCCTCCCCAGCGTCTTCGCCATCGCGGGCCAGTCCTGCGAAACCGCGCGGTAGTAGAACCTTTCGTACTCCGGAAGCGACCGGTCGCACTCCTGGGCAAGCGCCTCGGTAGGAAAGTTGGTCAGGACCCACCGGACGCGGCGGAGGACGATCTCGGAGATCGGCTGGAGCGTCTTCCTCCGGTCGGCCATCCTCTTCGGGGGGATGTGGGTCAGGTGCCGCGTGTTCGAGGGAGCCAGGATGATGATGTCGGCGTCGATCCTTTTTGCCTCGTACCGCTTGGTCGGCGGAAGGTGACGGATCTGTTCCCCGGAGGCCTCCTCGAAGAAGATCCGTCCGGCCTCCTCGAACCCGATTGCCAGGAGCGGGTGCGCCCCCGCGCGCAGCACCCTGCGGTAGACCGCGAGGGCGAGTGGCCGGGACAACTCGCTTCCCGAGATCCGGACGATCTCCCCCCGTTTCGCCTTGACCGAATGTCCGACGAGGATTTCCGCCAGCCGGTTTAACTGATTCTCAGAGGCCATGAATCTCCTTGTCCGCCGGGTACTCCACCGTGAAGGAAAGCCCCAGCACCTTTTTTTCTCCGGCCGCAAGCGAAAACTCCCAAGTGACCTCGCCTTGTTCCCCCGTCTTGCCGCCGCCGGTAATCTCCACGTCCCTTACCACGATGTCCTTGTGCCGGGGAACCGGAACCTGGTCCAGGACGGTGAGAGGCACCGGTTCCTTCCGGAAGTTCTGCGCCGTGATCTCGTACCGGAACCGCACCCGCTTCACGCGGGAGAAGACCCCTCCGTTCTCCCGCTTCCGCTCCCGCTCCCTCCGCTTCACCGGGACCGACGGATCCTTCCCGAAGTCGATCCGGAACTCCTCGCCCTCCGGGGTGTCCGGGAGGCGCCCCCTTCCCGCGTACGCATCTTCCAGGAAGAGCGCGGCCGGCGCCGCGAACAACGGCAGTCCGGTCTCGTTTCGGCCGTCCGCCACGAGGAACGCGTCGTCGGTCACCCTCGGGATGGAACGCCACGCCACCTTCGTCTTCTGCTCCTGGCGGGTCAGGGAGAACACCTTCCTCTCCCCGTCGCCGGGAAGGGAATGGCGCCCCTCCAGGGTCACCTCGAACGATGCAAACCTTTTCTGCGGGGGAGGAGCCCCCGCCGCAGGTTCTGCTGCTTTTTCTTCCACCGCGTCCATCGCAGCAAGCTCGCTCTTCGCGCGAATCCCTCCCATCGGACGGGCGATCGGGGGTTGGGGGAAATCGATGTTCCAGGGGGGGAGAGGAGGCAATTGCGCCATCCGCCCCGGACGCGCGGTCGAAAAGGTGAAGGCCGCCTTCTCCCAGTCCTCGCCCGTACGCTGCCAGGCCTCCCCGACGAGCTCGAAGGCGAGGTTGCCCTCCGCCGGGCGGAGCCGGAGGTTGTAGCGGGGAACGAACCCGGCTGCGGGGACCAGATACGTGACGGCGATGCGCCCCTTCGCAGGGCGGTCCAGCTCGATCCGTACCGCCTTTTCCTGCTTCGGACGGGGATTGCGGATCTTGTCCAGCTCCTGTTTGGCCGCCTGGATCTTCCTGTCGAGTTCCCGTATCTTCCCCTCCCGGTCGAAGACCATGCCGTCGATCGCCTGGTCACGGTCACGGTACAGGGAGAGCGCCCCCTCCACTTCAGCAGCGGTCAGCCGCAACGGTTGCGCTTTCCCCTTGCCCGTTCCCTCTTCCCCGCCGGAATAGATCGATATAACACCACGCTCCAGGAGCTTCTTTTCACGCTGGAATGCCTGGATTTCCGCCTCTGCACGGCGTTTCTGCGCTGTCAGGTCCTCGATCCGCCGCTCCAGTTCCTTCACGCGCTCGTCCACCGGCTCGGTCCGGTACAGGTCCTCGACGGACACTCCCGTGATCCGCGCACCGCCGGTTTCGACTTTCGCCGAGAGAGAGTCCG
>DATHRT010000091.1:0-7162 GCA_035464915.1 Candidatus Limnocylindria bacterium | reverse complement strand
GTTCTCGATCGCCTTCATGAGTTTCGCCGCCGCTTTTTCCTCCCCCAGGTGCTCCAGCATCAGGACCGCGGTCCAGAACGTTCCCAGGGGGTTGGCAATTCCCTTTCCCATGATGTCGAAGGCGGACCCGTGGATCGGTTCGAACATCGAGGGGTACGTCCGTTCCGGGTTGATGTTCGCCGTCGGGCCGATCCCGAGGCTCCCCGACAGCGCGGCCGCGAGGTCGGAGAGGATGTCGGCGTGCAGGTTCGAGGCCACGAGGACATCGAGGGTCTCGGGCTTGAGCACCATGCGCGTCGTCACTGCGTCCACGAGCATCCTGTCCGTCGCCACGTCGGGAAATTCCTTCGCGACTTCCGCGAAGATCTCGTCCCACAGGACCATGGCGTGACGCTGGGCGTTGGACTTCGTGACCAGCGTGAGCAGGCGCCTGGGGCGCTTCCGGGCCAGCCCGAAGGCAAACCGCATGATGCGTTCCACGCCGGACCGTGTGAACACCGCCACCTCCATGGCCACTTCGCCGGGCAGACCCCGGTGTGCCCTTCCTCCCACGCCGGAATATTCGCCTTCCGTGTTCTCCCGGACGACGATCCAGTCCAGGTCCTTGCCGGTGCGCCCCCGCAGGGGACCCGAAATCCCTGGCAGGATGCGCGCGGGGCGGTAATTCGCGTACTGGTCGAATCCCTGGCAGATGGGAAGGCGTAGCCCCCACAGCGTGATGTGGTCCGGGATGGACGGGTCCCCCACGGCGCCGAAAAAGATCGCATCGAAGGCACGCAAGGTTTCCAGGCCGTCGGCGGGCATCATGTGCCCGTGCTCGTGGAAGTAGTCGCTTCCCCAGGGGAACGTCTTGAACTGAAAACGGAATGCGGCGGCGTACTCCGAGATTACCTGGAGAACGCGGACCCCCGCGGGGATGACCTCTTTCCCGATCCCGTCCCCCGGGATCACCGCCAAACGGATCTCTTTCATGGGCCGTGTCCTCCTTCGGGCTCTGCTGCTCTTAAGGTGTCGATGGTTTGGCGATGCCGTCACTCGGAGAGCGTGCCGGCCTCACTTCTAGGGACCGAAGAGAGAGCGGAAGAGATCCATCAGGTCCGACTTCGCCTCAAAGCCGACGCCCGGGACTTCCGGCAGACCGATCATTCCATCCTCCACTGGCGTGTCATCGGCGAATCCCCCGAACGGCGCGAACACCTCGGGGTACGATTCGTTTCCCCCCAGTCCGAGGCCGGCGGCGATGTTGAGAGCGAACTGGTGTCCACCGTGGGGGATTAAGCGGTCACGTGACCAGCCCATCTCGGCCAGCACCTCGAGCATCCGAAGATATTCCACCAGGCCGTAAGACAGAACCGGATCCATCTGGAGGATGTCCCTGTCCTTCCTGAGCCCCCCGTGACGCAGCAGGTTCCTCATATCCTGCATGGAGAATAGGTTTTCCCCGGTGGCGATGGGACCCTGGTATCGGGCCGCCAGATCGGCGTGGAGCTGGTAGTCGAGCGGGTCTCCAGGCTCCTCGTACCAGCGCAGGCCGTAAGGGCCAAGAGCTTCTCCGTACTTCACCGCAGCGTCGAGAGGGAAGCGGCCGTTCGCGTCGACAGCAAGGCGGTCTCCGCCTCCCACCAGGGAAAGAACCTCCTCGATCCTTCTCAGGTCGTCCCCCAGGGAGGCCCCGCCTATCTTGATCTTCACCACTCGGTACCCGGCATCCACGTAGCGGCGCATTTCGTCCTGCAGTTCCCGGGTCCCTTTCCCGGGGTAGTAATAGCCGCCCGCAGCGTAGACGAACACCCGGCTTGCGGCGGCACCGCTGTTGTAGCGGTCGGCGAGCAGGCGGTAAAGGGGCTTGCGCTCGATTTTGGCCACCGCGTCCCAGACCGCCATGTCGATGACGCCCACCGCCACCGAGCGTTCTCCGTGGCCGCCCGGTTTCTCGTTGGCCATCGTGATGTCCCAGAGCCGGAACGGATCGAGGTTGTCCTGGTCCTCGGACACGTAGGTCGAGGGATCGGCCTCGCGCACACGGGGGATGAACCGCTCCCGCAGCAGGCATCCCTGGGCGTAGCGGCCGTTGGAGTTGAACCCGTACCCCACGACCGGTTTGCCGTCCCGGATCACATCGGTGACCACGGCTGCAACCGACACCGTCATCTTGCTGAAGTCGATGTACGCGTTGCGGATGCGGGAGGCGATGGAAGCGGTACGCTCCTTTATGTCGACGATCTTCATCGAAGAGTCACCGACAGGTCAGGTCCCCAATGCGGCGATCACAGCTCCCGTGACCTCGCCGGTCGATGCCGTCCCGCCCAGATCCGGGGTCAGGGTCTTTCCTGCGCCGGTCACCTGCTCGATGGCGCGCATGAGGCGCTCACCGGCTTCCCCCTCCCCCAGGTGCTCCAGCATCAGGACCCCGGACCAGAACGCGGCGATGGGGTTGGCGAGCCCTTTGCCTTCGATGTCCGGAGCCGAACCGTGCACCGGCTCGAACATGGAGGGGAACTTGCGCTCGGGGTTCAGGTTTGACGAAGGGGCGATGCCGATGCTGCCAGCTACCGCGGGGCCCAGATCGCTCAGGATGTCGCCGAAGAGGTTGCTCCCCACGACGACATCGAACCAGTCGGGGTGCTGCACAAACTGGGCGCACAGGATGTCGATGTGGAACTGGTCCGTTTTGATGTCCGGGTATTCATTCTTCATGATGGCGAAACGTTCGTCCCAGAACGGAAGAGTGTGCACGATACCATTGGACTTGGTGGCCGAGGTGAGTTTCCGGCGCGGCCGCGTGCGGGCCATCTCGAACGCGTAACGAAGCACCCGGTCCACGCCGTGGCGCGAAAAGACCGACAACTGGTTCGCCGACTCCATCTCCGTGCCGCTGTAGATCCTTCCGCCGATCTCCGAGTACTCGCCTTCGTTGTTCTCACGCACGACGATGAAGTTGATGTCCTTCGCCGTACGGTTGGCCAGGGGGGAGCGGATTCCGGGCAGGAGGCGAACCGGCCGGACGCTCACGTACTGCTGGAAATCCCTCCGGATGGGGATCAGAAGCTCCCAGAGAGACACATGGTCCGGTACGCCGGGGTACCCCACCGCACCGAGGTAGATGGCGTCGCATTGGGACAACCGATCGATCCCGTCCTCGGGCATCATGCGGCCGTGCTTGCTGCGGTATTCGCAGGAGTACGGAAACTCCTGGTAATCCAGACCGAAACCGTGCTGCGCCGCCAGCGCGTCGAGAACCTTCACCCCCTCGGGGATAACCTCCTTGCCGATGCCGTCTCCCGGAACCAGGTTGATGCGGTACTTCTTGCTCATGTCCAAATGACCTCCTGTTCAGGACCGGACTGTCGGTGTCCGGCTTCCTTTAATTGAAAAACGCTCCGGTGGGAAGAGGCACATAGAGGAGCTTCGCGAAGATCAGATAGAAAAAGGTCACCTCGGCCAGGACTACGCAGAACAGCTTGGCGGCCAAAATCGGCGTGACCTTCCGGCGGGACGAAGCCAGGTAGCAGGCCATCACCCAGAAGCCGGCCACGCTGGAAAGGAAGAAGCCGATGTAGGAAATGGCGACAACCCAGACATAGAGGATGGCGCAGCAGCCGATGATCTTGGCCCGATCTCCCTCGGCGAAGATCGACCGCCGCTCCGGGCGAACCAGCCCCTTGACCACGAGGGCCACCGAGAACCCTGCGAGGAGGAACAGGAGCGCGTGGGGGAACATGATGCTCAGGCGCCCCACATCGCCCCGGCCCCACCAGAAGACCCCCGCAATGGCCAGTCCGAGGATGCCGCTTAAAAGATCGGTGTTGGCGCGACGCATCATTCGGGGGGCTCCTCCTCCCGCAGTACATCCAGGGGTTTTTTCAACCTCCGGATCCCCGACGACAGGTAGGGGGAGGCGAAGGAGAGCACCATCAGGACGATGATGATCTGGGAAAGACGGTTCTGGAACAGCATCGTCCACGGGTGCTCCAGGGAGGTACCACGAAGGAGAGTCTGGACGAACCCCATCTCCGCGATGCTTCCCAGGATCAGGCCGAGGACGATGGGCGCGGAATCCACCCCGAGCTCCTTAAGTAGGAACCCGGAGGTCCCCAGCAGGAGCATGATGACCACGTCGGACAGGCTGTTGCGCAGGGCGTAGGTGCCCAAAATGGTGACGAGGGCGATGGAGGGGACCAACAGGTAGTGCGGGGTCTTGACGATCACTCGGTAGATGAGCCTCCCCCCCAGCAGGCCCACGGGGACCATAAACAGGGCGGCGAGCCCCATGGAAATGATGAACCCGTAGGTGAGGGAGCCGCTTACGGTGAACAGGTCCAGGCCGGGGCGCAGGCCGTGCATCAACATTACACCCAGGATGACCGCGTCGGGGGGTGCCCCCGGGATCCCCAGGGTGAGCAGCGGCACCATGCTTCCGGCCACCGTGACGTTGTTGCTCGATTCGGAGGCCACAAGGCCCTCCACGGCACCCTTGCCGAAGCGCTCCGGGTGCTTGGATGCCCGCTTGGCTTCGTTGTAGGCCACCAGGTTGGCGATGCTGCCGCCGGCTCCGGGGATGATGGCCACGATCTCGCCGATGATGCAGGAGCGAATGAGGTTACCCGGCATGGAGAACACGGTGCGGATAGCGGCGAGGAAGGTTCCGCGTTTTTTCGATTCTATGGTGACCTCGGCCAGGGCCGCCCGGCCGTGGGCCGCCATGTTGAACAGTTCCGGGATCACGAAGAACCCGATCAGCGCCACGATCATCTCCACGCCGCCCTGGAGCACCGGCATCCCGAAGGTGAAGCGGTTCTCCCCCCCGATGGGCGCCACACCCACCGCGGCCAGGATCATGCCGATAGACCCTCCCAAAAACCCTTTCAGGGTCGAGCCCGGGGAGAGGCTGGCGATGAGGGTCAGCCCCAGCATCGCCACCCAGAAGTACTCCGCCGACCCGAACTGTATGGAGAGGCGCGCCAGCGGGGGGGAGAGGAGCAGCAAAAAGAACACGCCTGCCAGCCCGCCGATTGCCGAGGAGACGGTCGCCAAACCGATAGCCTCCAGGGCGCGCCCGTCCTTCGCCATGGGGTACCCTTCGAAGGCCGTGGCGATGGAAGAGGGGGTCCCCGGTGTATTGACGAGAATGGCCGCGAAGGACCCCCCGTAGATCGCGCCCATGTAGACGGCGCCCAGCGCCACCAGCCCGTGCAGCGGCGGCAGTTTGAAGGTGAAGGGCAGCAGCACTGCGAGGGCCATGGCCGCCGTGAGCCCTGGCATGGCGCCCACGAAGAGGCCCGCCGTCACTCCCCCCAGGATGAGGAAGAAAACGAACGGGTCCACCAATTGCGTGGAAACAGTCCAAAAGAGCTCCATACGACCTCCCGGGACCGCTCGCGGAGCCGACTGCCCTTATCCTAAAGGTTGTTACTTCTTCTCCCGCTCCTTGATGATATCGTCGATCACATCGCTGTACGATTTGCGCATCTTGTCCACAAGGGCCTGGGCATCATCCCCCGTGGCGTACGTCATGACGAACCCCATGGGAACCTGCTTCCCGGCGATCTTCTTGTTCGCCTTGGTGAAGGCGTCGGCAAGCTTGGCGATGATCTCCTTGGGCGTCCCCTTGGGCGCCGCCACACCGCGGAAGGCGCCTCCCACGATGTCGTAACCCTGCTCCTTGAAGGTCGGAGCATTGGGAAGGGCCTCGACCCGCTCTTCGGACGCCACGGCCAGGACTCTGACCTTGTCCCCCAGCTGCGCCGGGAGCATGGAGTAGTTCATCAGGGCGCTCAGGTGCCCGCCGAGGATGGCCGGTGCGAGGGGGCCCGTTCCGGTGTGGGGGATGTACGTCAACTTGATGCCCGCCTCACGCTCCAGGCGCAGGGTCTCGAGGTGGTTGGCGCTGTAGGTGCCGCTGCCGCCCACGGTGATGACCTTGGGGTGGGCCTTGGCGTAGTCGATGAAATCCTTGAGGGTCTTGAAGGGGCTGTCCGCCCGGACGATGAGGGCGTTGGGGGTGAAGTGGAACCACATGATCATGTTGAAGCCGTCCGTTTCGTAGCCCGAGTCTTTCCGGAGGAGGGGCTGGCCGATGATGTGGGGGATGTTGGTGCCGATCAACGTGTAGCCGTCCGGCTTCGCGGTGCGCTGGAACTCGCTCCACGCCACCGCCCCGCCACCGCCGGGCTTGTGGTTCACGTTCACGGCAACACCCAGGACCTCCTCCAGGAGAGGCTCCTGAAGGCGTGCCGTGATGTCCGACTCGCCACCCGGGTTGAAGGAGATGATGTAGGTGATGGGGCGGTCGGGGTACCCGGCGAAGGCGATGCCGGCGCTTACGATGAAGATGGTTGAGAGGGCCAGGACGATCGCTCGTTTCATGGGACTTCCTCCTTTTGAAAAGGGGTGAATGGCAATGGATGCGGGCGTTTCGGCCCCCACCGACGACGGCTGTGTACCATAGGCTTTAAGTGCAGTGGATATGCCAGCCAGGGCTTCCATGGCGGCTTCCGCCATCGCGGTCGTTATCTAAAACCGCCCCTGTGGTCCTGGCACCGCTCTTCGCACCGGCCACCTATCTCCTGAAAACTTGAGAGGTTACAGAATAGCCATTTGGATTTGAAGGGTCAAGGATTGGTGACCTGCTCCTGTAGACCAATCGTGCCTATTTCGATTGGCGAAGGGGGGGAGGATTCTATCGCCCAAGTGAATTGCGTGCGGCTTGGGTATACTGCCAGGGAGAGACCGCTGGTGGCGGGGACGGGGCGGGTCGGTTGCAGGGGAGTGTGGTGTATGAGGCGGATCGAACCATGAAGGAAGGAGAAAGATGAAAATCGACCCCAAAGACTTCCGTGTCGGAGCCGGACAAAAGGTGGAACTCAACAAGTGGCCAACCGCGGTGAAGCTGTTCTACAAATCGAAGAAGCAGTATAAGAAGTTTCTCAATGAGGACATTGAGGAATTAAGCGCGCTGCAACGTCTTCTCTACGCGTCCAACGACTATGCTGTTCTTCTGATTTTTCAGGCCATGGATGCGGCCGGAAAGGACGGTGCCATCCGGCATGTCATGTCCGGTGTCAATCCGCAAGGCTGCCAGGTGTTCAGTTTCAAACAGCCGAGCGCCGAAGAACTGGAGCATGATTTTCTCTGGCGCACGACGCGGCGCCTGCCGGAACGC
>DATHRT010000090.1:0-7618 GCA_035464915.1 Candidatus Limnocylindria bacterium | reverse complement strand
GTTCCCAGGAAGTAGATGAGCCACAGGCAGTAGAACTGCCAGGTCTTGATCATTTCGCCCGGGGCGAACTCGGCCTTGATGGCCGCTCCGCCCGCTGCCGTCGCAGCCGCCGGTGGGGTCCACCCTTCGGGTTTCCACCCTGCGGGAGGTACCGCGTAGACCTGCGCTGCGCCGATGACGCAGATGAAGAAGATCACGGACAGGATCATGAAGGTTCTCGGGATGGTCGTTGCCCACATCGCCGGGTCAGTTCCCAGCAGTCTTTCGATGAGGGGTGCGAAAATGAGCGAACCTGCGCCGAATCCGAGGACCGCCAGGCCGACGATCGTCCCGCGCTTGTCGGGGAACCACTTCACGCAGGTCGCGATCGGGGTCACGTAGGCGAACCCGACGCCCAAGCCGCCGAGGATTCCGTAGGCGAACTTGAGGCCCCACTCGCTCTGCCACATGAACGCCGAAAGGAGGACGCCCGTTCCCATCAGCGCTCCCCCTACCGAGCCGACGAGTCTCGGGCCTTTCTTATCCTGCCAGAATCCGGCGATGATCATCGAGATCGTGAAAAAGAGAACCGAGTACCGGTAGGGAGCGATGGATACCCCCTTGCTCCACCCATTGGTTGCTTCCAACGGTCCGCGGAAAACCGACCACGAATAGAGCACGCCGAGGCACAATTGCATGACCAAGGCGGCATAAACAAACTTCCACCGGTTTACCTGCTCTGCCATATTCCCCTCCTTCTTGGTTTATCAATTCTCTCGAAAAACCATACCCCCTCTCATTTCGCAAACGTCGCTATACCACCCCCCTTCTCATAGGAACAATTTTACCCAGTAAAATCGGTTCCCATATTACTACCTCATCCCGGAAACAAGTGTCAAGAATAATATAAACTTCGTTTTATTGGGATTCCGGTACGCACGCTTCGGCCTGGGGAGAGGGCACAGGCGGGGGAGCGAACAAAAAAGGGCATTTATTCCAACCGGTTGAATACATAGCGCGAAAAGACCGCCCGGGGGAATCCTCCCGCTACCCCCCGGACATCTAATCAAGAAACAAGTAAATATTCTATCCGGAGGGGGAAGCGATGAACCCGTTTCAAGAGATCAAGACCGTGCCCGCCATGAAGGTCATCGCCTGGAGGGGGGACGTGTCCGTGTGGGGGATCGACACCGCGTTTTCCCGGCTCTACGACAAGGCGATGGAGAGGAAGCTCCGGTTCCGGCAGCCCGCCATCGGGGTTCGTCATGACGGCGTCCGGGTTCCCGAGCCGTTCCACGCCGACTACGAAATCATGTTTCCCCTGACTGCCGATCCCGGCGGAGAGGTTCCCGGGGGCGATGTGAAGGATCTCCCCGAGCAGGAAGTGGCCTCCTTCGTCCACCGCGGCCCCTATCATTGGATCCCGTGCACATACGAAAAAGTACTGGACTGGCTGCGGGATAACCGGTATGAAGTAGCCGGGGAACCCCGAGAGGTCTTTTTCGTCGCTCCTGAACCGCATTCAGGAGGCACCCAAGACGACATGCTCACGGAGATCCAGGTCCCGATCCGCCTTCGCTCGGCGGGACAAGATCCAGGTCCGAGCTACGACGGACCGGTCCCGAAGGCGGCGTAAGGAGGCGAAACCACCCTTTTGGCCGACCGCGAGAAGATCTTCCTCACCCATCTCTCCTCCTGCGCCGGTTGAGCGTCCAAGCTGGGGCAGGGGGTCCTTGCCCGGATATTGGGAGCCATCCCGCCGCCGGACGATCCGCGTGTGCTTGTGGGGACTTCCCACGCGGATGACGCGGGGGTATTCCGCCTCTCCCCCGAGGAAGCGCTGGTGGCCACCGTGGACTTCTTCACTCCGGTGGTCGACGACCCGTACCAGTACGGTGCCATCGCGGCCGCCAATTCCCTGAGCGACGTGTACGCCATGGGGGGGGAGCCGCTCTTCGCCCTGGCCGTCGCCGCGTTCCCGGACGACGAGAAGGTGCTTCCCCTGCTGGCCGACGTGTTGGCCGGGGCCGCCGACAAGGCGAGGGAGGCGGGCATCTGCATCATCGGAGGACACACGGTCCGGGACAAGGAGCCCAAGTTCGGGCTTTCGGTCACGGGGAGAGTCCACCCGGAGAGGATGTGGCACAACCGGGGGGCCAAGCCTGGGGACGTCATCGTGCTGACCAAGCCGATCGGGACGGGCATCGTCACGACGGCGATCAAGTGGGGGATCTCGCCGGAGGAGACCACGAACGCCGCGATCCGGTCGATGGCCAGGCTTTCCGCCGGGGCCGCCCGCGCGGGGCGTGAGGTCGGGATCCACACGGCCACCGACGTGACCGGATTCGGCCTTCTCGGGCACCTGATCGAGGTGCTCGAGGGAAGCGGTCTCTGTGCCGAGATCCGGCTCAAGGACATCCCGGTCTTGCCGGGGGTGCGGGACCTCATGAAACGCCGCACCGTGGCGGCGTTCTCCGGGCGAGGGAACTTCCCGGGCGCCTCCCTCCTTCATTCCTGGTTCGGCAAGCCACCCATCACCGCGGGAGCCCGGGAGAACATCTCCTTCCAGAATATCAAGGTGCGCATCCCGCCCCTGCTTCCGGAGGAGGAAGTTCTCCTGCTTGCCGACCCCCAGACCTCGGGGGGGCTCCTCCTGTTCGTTCCCGTGGACCGCGCCGAGGCGCTCCTGCGCGCCCTCGAAAGCGAGGGCGAAGGGGCGTGGGCGATCGGCCGTACCCAGGCGATGCCGGGCCCCGAGATGCATCGCGTCACGGTGATCTGATCGGGGTATACTTTTCCCAGCCGCTACGACCCTTATCCTTCAGGAGGTGGCCCAATGGATCGTCTCTCCTCGGCCGGGATGCTGGTTGCACGCATCCTGCTGTCGGGCATTTTCCTCGTTTCCGGCGTGAAGAAGGTTTTCGCATTCTCCGCGACACAAGGCTACATGGCGCAGTACGGAATGAAGATGACGGGCCTGTTTCTGGTCCTGGCCATCTTCCTCGAGGTGGGCGGGGGTCTCTCCGTCCTCCTGGGATACCTGCCTCGCCTGGGCGCCCTCGCCCTTCTTCTTTTCCTGGTTCCGACTACTGCCGTTTTCCACCGGGATTTCGCCAACCCCGCACAGGTCATCCAGTTCGCCAAGAACGTGGCGATCATGGGCGGCCTGCTCGCGCTCCTCTCGGCAGGGGGGGGCGAGTTCGTTCTTCGGCGAAAGAAGAGGTAGGAGGCATGTATGCATCGGGGGGATGATACTCTGGGATACGGCGGTGGGACATGCCATGCCCCGGTCGGCGGGAGGTGAAGCGATGAGCAAGATCGACATCGGGCGCGCGAGGTCGCTTTCCATCAAGTGCCTGTCGGAGGTCTCCTGGCACGACAACGCCCGGATGCGGCAGGACGTCCGGGAGGCCGGGGGGCTCGGGGTCGACCAGTTCGACGTGAAGTGGACGCCGGAGAACGCCGCGGGGGTCTCGTCCCTGATCGAGTCCGTGGGCGGAGATGGGCGCAGCCGGAAGTTCCTGATGGACGTGGGGTGGGACGTCGAGTACATGGACGGGGTGTTTCGCCGCGAGGGGATCGACCGGATGCTTGCTGCCGGCGAGATCGACTACCTCTACATCACCCACGAGCACGTCGACCACTTCTGGGGGCTTCCCGCGGCGGTAAAGCATCGCCCCGACGTGAAGATCCTCCTTCCCGCCGGCTTCTCGGAGAAGAGCAAGGAGATCATCCGGAATTCCGGGCACACGGGAAAGGTGGTGGAGCTTGGCCCGGAACGTCCCCACCTCCTCTTTCCCGGATGCGCCTCGGTCACGTTCGACATCCCGATCTTCCTCAAGACCCGCGGAGAGCAGGTTCTCTACTTCCACGTGGAGGGGCGGGGGATGATCACCGTCACGGGGTGCTGCCACGAGGGCGTCCTCGGGCTCCTGGAGTACGCCCAGGAGGAATTCGACGGCTTTTCGGAATTCCACGGAGTCTACGGGGGGCTGCACATTTCCCCGTTCGAGGAGTGGGGTCCCGCGCAGGAGGAACTCCTGGACAAGCTCCAGACCTTCCGCCTCCAGCGCCTGGCCTGCAACCACTGCACGGGGGTGTTGACCGTAGAGAAGATGCTCGAGCGGGGAATGCCCGTCGTGCGCGGTTCGGGCAAACACGGGAGCAAGAGCGACCTGTACCTGGGCAACGGCGACACGGTGGTGTTCTGAAGGGGAAATACCCTTCCGTCCAGATACCGCTCCCGCCACACCCTTTCCCCGTTCAGGTACTCGTCAAGCGCTGGGCGAAATTCGTTGCGCAGCCACCGGCGAGGTTTGTCCTGACCGGGTGCGGTGACCGGCTAAGCGTTCCACCTATCGATCAGCGCCGAGACGATCCGGATCATCTCGGCGATCCCCGCCAGGGGAATCCGCTCGTCCACCCCGTGGATGCGGCCGAATTCCTCACGCGGCAGCAAAACCGGCATCAGTCCGTAGGTGTCCACGCCGATCGACCGGAAGAAGCGCGAGTCGGTGAACCCCGTCGACATGTAGGGCAGGACGACGGCGTCCGGGTGCACCGACAGGATCGCATCCGAAAGCACGTCGAACAGGGGCCCCCGGGGCGAGCCGTTGGGTTTTTCGGCGAAGGCGATCTCCACGCGTACGTCGAGATCCCGGACGATATCCCGCACGCGGTCGGCCACCCGGTCGGGGTCCTCCCCCGGCAGGATCCGGCAGTCGACGGTCCCTTCCGCCCTCGCGGGGATCACGTTCGGCTTGAACCCCGCGGATAGCGTCGTCACGGCGAAGGTGTTGCGCAGCAGGGGGCCGGTCTCCGGGTGCCTCTGGGCGAACCGCTCGAGCCTTGGTGCGTCCTCCGGGCCCCCGGTGAGTATGTCCGGATCGAGGTCGATCCGGCCCCGCGCGAAGAGGGTCCGCATCATCTCGCGGACCGGGTCGGTAAGCCGTGCCGGCTCCCGGTGCTCGGCGACCCGCGCCATCGCCCGGGAAAGCCTGGCCGGAGCGTCGCCGGCCGACGGGCGGCTTCCGTGGCCGGCCCGCCCTTCCGCCGAGAGGGTAAGCCACACCGGCCCCTTCTCCCACAGGTTCACGAGGAAGAATTTCCCCTCCCCGAAGATGTCCCGGACGCCCACGCCCCCCTCGTTCATCCCGAACGCGCGTCCGAAAGAGACGGGGAGGTTCCGGACGAAGTACTCCGCCCCTTCCTTTCCCCCGACCTCCTCGTCGGCGTTGGCCACGAAAAAGAGCTTGCGCCGCAGCGACCCGGAACGGGCGGCGCCGATCGATGCGCACAGGTGTGCTATCCCGAGTCCCTTTATGTCCAGGGTCCCCCGCCCGTAAAGAAAGCCGTCCTTGACCTCCGCGGAGAACGGCGGCACGCTCCACTCCTCCGCCCGCGCCGGTACCACGTCCATATGGTGGATGAGCACGAGACCGGGCTCCTCGGTCCCACCCACGTGGCACAGGACGTTTGGTTTTTCGTCCACGGCGCCGAACGTGATCGGCGTCAGGCCGTTTCCGATCAGGATGCGGCACAGGAACTCGGCGGCGGCGCGACAGTCGCCCGGCGGGTTCGTCGTGTCGATCCGGAGGTATTCCTTGAGGAGCGAAACGGGGTCCATCGGTGGATTATGGCGTGTTTTCCGGATACAATGCAAAGGTTGCCAAGAACGGGGACGTTCCTAAGAACTTCCGGTTATAAAAAAGAGGAACGTTCTTGATGAAATGAATTTTGCTGGTCGGAGCGTTCGGAACACAAACACCGAACAGTTCTTAGGAACGTCCCTGTTCTTAGGAGGGGAAATGCCCAAGGCGCTGATCACCGGGATTACCGGGCAGGACGGTTCGTACCTGGCCGAGTTGCTCCTGTCGAAGGGGTACGAGGTCCACGGCGTCATCCGGCGTGCGTCAACGTTCAACACCGGTCGCATCGACCACATCTACGTCGACCCCCATATCGCGGGCGCGAAACTGCTCCTCCATTACGGCGACCTCGCCGACTCCGGACAGATGACCAACCTCATCTACAACGTAACGCCCGACGAGATCTACCACCTCGGGGCACAGAGCCACGTCCGCGTCTCCTTCGACATCCCCGAGTACACCGGCGACGTCACCGGCCTGGGGACCACGCGGATCCTCGAGGCCCTGCGGCGCGCCAACGGGAAGGCGAGGTATTACCAGGCATCCTCGAGCGAGATGTTCGGGGCCTCCCCCCCCCCGCAGAGCGAGAAAACCCCCTTCTATCCCCGCTCCCCGTACGGCGCGGCGAAGGTCTACTCCTACTGGATGGCGGTGAACTACCGGGAGGCGTACAGGATGTTCGCCAGCAACGGCGTCCTCTTCAACCACGAGTCGCCCCGGCGCGGCGAGACGTTCGTCACGAGGAAGATCACGCGGGCGATCGCGGCCATCAAGGCCGGCACGCAAAAAGAGCTGTTCCTCGGAAATCTCGACGCCCGCCGGGACTGGGGGTTCGCCCGCGAATATGTCGATGCGATGTGGCGGATCCTCCAGCACGACCAGGGGGACGATTTCGTCGTGGGGACGGGAGAGTCGCACTCGGTAAAGGAGTTCCTCGAAGAAGCGTTCGCCTACGTGGGGTTGGACTGGAAGGAGCACGTGAAGATCGATCCGAGGTACTTCCGCCCGACGGAGGTGGAGAGCCTGGTCGCCGACGCGGCCAAAGCCCGAAAGCTTCTCGGCTGGGAGCCGAAGATCACCTTCCGGGAACTGGTGCGCATCATGGTGGATGCCGACATGGAGGAGGCGGGGCTTACTTTCCCCGGAGAGGGACGGAAGATTCTGGCAGCGAAGGGTTTTTCCGCCGGGATGAGGTTATAGCGAGGGATCATGGCGTCCTCCCGGAAGGTGAAAGGCCGGAAACCCCGGCCAAAGGGGTTCTTCGCGGGGAAGAAGATTCTCGTAACCGGCGGAGCGGGTTTTCTCGGGCAGTCGGTCGTCCGGCTTCTTCTCGAGAACGGCGTGCGCCCCAAAGACATCTTCGTCCCCCGTTCCGACCAGTACGACCTCCGTTTCCAGGTGTCGTGCGCGAAGGTCGTCACCGGCCAGGACATCGTGATCCACCTGGCCGCCAACGCCGGCGGGATCGGCTGGAACCTGGCCCACCCGGGATGCCTCTTCTACGACAACATCGCGATGGGGGCCCTTCTCATGGAGGAGGCGCGCCGCGCCGGCGCAGAGAAGTTCGTCCAGATCGGGACGGTCTGTTCCTATCCGTTCCGGCCGCCCCGCATCCCTTTCCAGGAAGACGATCTCTGGGAGGGGTACCCGGAATCGACGAACGCACCCTATGGGATCGCGAAGAAGGCGCTCATGGTGATGGGGCAGGCGTACCGCCAAGGATACGGGTTCAACGTCATCTACCTGCTCCCGGTGAACCTCTACGGCCCGGGCGACCATTTCGAACCCGAGAAATCCCACGTCATCCCGGCGCTCATCCGGAAATTCGTCGATGCGAGGGAATCGGGCGAGGAAGAGGTGGAGATCTGGGGGACCGGGTACCACGAAGGCGTGCCGGTATCCCGGGAGTTCCTCTACGTTGACGACGCCGCCGAGGCGATCGTCCTGGCCACCGAGAATTACGACAAGCCGGCCCCGGTCAACATCGGGTC
>DATHRT010000089.1:0-3663 GCA_035464915.1 Candidatus Limnocylindria bacterium | reverse complement strand
AAAGCTCCCGTACCGCCCGCCGCTCCTCGACGAGGATGCTCATCAGGATCGCCTCGAACGGGACGGCGCGCCCCGAGCAGGTGCAGGCGGCGGTGTGGTACCTTGCCGCGGCGAACAGCTCGTCGAAGAGTTCGCGGTCCTCGCGACGCAGCGCGCGCCGGAACGCCTTCCACGACTCCTCCTCGCGGTACAGTTCCTGGGTGAAGGGGAGCACCGTGCGGCCCATATTATGCTTTGCCTTCCAGGGGGACACTCTTGCGATACCGTAAATGAAACGCAAGAGTGTCCCCCGCCAGACGCCCTCCACCCTTCTCCTCCCGGCGCAGGAGGAGGCACGGGTCGGCGATCCGGACGAGGTGACGGAAGAAGCCGGCCCGGTCGCCGCCCTCCGGAGCGGTTCCCTTTCCCGGCGGCTTGTTCCCCGGAGCGGCGGGGACCGCTGCGAAGGGGAAAGCAGCCGCGGCAGGGGGGGGCGAGCCAACCAGCACTACCCGCGTGCCGCCCGCCGCGAGCCGGCGCAGGGACGAAAGACAGTTCCGGAATACCCGGCATGCCTCCGCGTAGGGAACGTCGGCGTCCGCGAACGTCTCCGGCAGCCCGAAGACGACCGCGATCCCCGCCCCCGAGCGTTCGAGGGCGGGCCCGAGCCGCCGTGACAGGAGCGCCTCCATCTGGTGGCACGTGAAGGCGCGGGAGACGAGGATGCGGGAGAGCGCGGCCCTGCCGCTTCCCCTCAGTGCCCTCTCCGCCTTGCCGATCTCGTACGGGTCGAACCGGTTTCCGCCGTCCACCGCCACCACGGGCTCCCCGGCTACGAGGGGGCGGGCCAGCGCTCGCAGCGCCAGCCGGTGGGCGCCTGTCCCGAAGAAGCCGGCGAGCTTGCCCGGCGCGGGGCGCAGGCAAAGGGCGGAGGCGCGCTCGATGTCCGCGGCGGGAGGGGAGACGACCGGCGTATGGGGCGCGCGACCGGGCAAGGCGGCCTCCTTTGTTCCTACAGTTTCCGGAAAATGCCGACGACTTTCCCCGCGATCCGGAAGGACGGGAAGCCGTCCGGCACGTCGAGGGGGGCATAGGCGGGGTTGGCGGGCTCGAGGCGGACTCCCCCGTTGCGGCGGCGGATCCGTTTGACCGTGGCCTCCCCGTCGACGACGGCGACCACGATCTCCCCGTCCTCGGCAGTCTCCTGCGTCCGGACGAGGACGTAGTCCCCCTCGCAGATGTGCGCCTCCTCCATGCTGTCCCCTTTCACGCGGAGGGAGAAGATCTCCCCCTCGCCGGCCAGCGAAGGATCCAGGAGGAGTTCCTCCTCGGCGAGCTCGATTGCCTCCCGGGGGCTTCCGGCGGGCACCCGTCCCAGCACCGGGATGCGCAGGGGGGAAGGAAGCGCCGCCTCCCCGAGAAACTCGATCCGACGGGGGGATTTCCGGTGGCGGCGGATGTACCCCTTTCTCTCAAGCAACTCCATGTAATAAAAGGCATTTTTCTCGGCGATCCCGAAACGGTCCCCCACTTCCCTCGCGGTGGGGGCGAAGGAGCGGGAGAGGACGAACTCCCGCAGGAACGTGAGAACCCTGCGCTGTCTGGCGGTCAGCGGCCTGCCCATATGGGTATGCTGACATACCTATATGGGCGGGTCAAGGGGGTGCGAAAAGGGGTGTCCGCGAGACGCGGCCCTACTCCCCCCGGAAGGCGGGCGGCCGCTTCTCGAGAAACGCCCGCACTCCCTCGCGGAAGTCCCCGGTCCGGGCGGACGCGGCGATGCGCTGACGCTCGTCCTCGAGCTGCGCCTCCAGCGGCTGACACAGCGCCCGGTTGTACAGCTCCTTCGCCCTCGCGAAGGCGAGGGTGGGGCCGGAGGCGATGCGCTCCGCCAGTTCCGCCGTCCCGGCTTCGAACGAGTCGTCGGGCAGGACCCGCTGGACGAGCCCCCACGCGGCCGCCTCCTCCGCGGCGAGCGTTCTGCCGGTCAAGGTGAGCTCCATCGCCCGCTGGGTCCCGACGGCCCGGGCGAGGAAAAAGGTGGCCCCGCCGTCCGGGGAGAGCCCGATGTTCTGGTAGGCGAGGGTGAAGCGGGCCGACTTCGCGGCGACCACGAGATCGCCGGCCAGCGCCATGGCGAACCCCGCCCCTGCCGCAACGCCGTTGACCGCCGAGACGACGGGTTTGGGGACTCGCCTGAGGGACGCGATGAAGGCGTGCAGCCGGACCGCGAGCTCCAGGAAGTTCGCGTCGGCCTCCGCCCGGAAGGATCCCATCATCCCCACGTTGCCGCCGGCCGAGAAGGCCTTTCCGGACCCGGTGAACACGATGCAGCGGATGCCCGGGTCGTTGCCCAGGGACGAAACGGCGTCGAGCAGCTCCTTCCCCATTTCGAAATCGTACGCGTTCATCCGGTCGGGACGGTCCATCCTCATCGTTGCCACGCCCCCCTGCCGTTCGACGACCACTGTGCTCATGGGTACCCCCTTTCCCTGGAAAATGCCGCGGGTCTCATTACTAGCGTTGTACAACGGTCTGGCGCGATGGGCTATACTTTTGCCATGCCTCTTTCCCGGATGACCTGCACCGACTGCGGGGCGGATCTTGCCTTCGATTCCCACCGGGCGAAAAAAGGCCCGGACGGGAAGGAGCTGTGCCCATACAGGGGACGGGCCTACCCGAATTTGCGGGCGGCCCACGACCTGATCTATTTCGGGAAATGGAGGAAGATGGATTCCACGACGACCGACATCCGGCGGGCGTATCACCAGATCGGAAGGCACCTGAAGGCGATCGGCGAGGTCCTGGCGACGAAGGATCTTCCCGCGGCGCGGCGGGATCTCAACAAGGCGATCGAAGCATTCCAGGCGGGGGATCCCAAGGGGGAGTCTCCGGACGCGCTCCGCTACATGGACCACGCCCTCTCCTACGCCCACACGGTGATCGACGATCTCCTCCACGAGGAGGGGAACCCCCCCCACGACCCCATGGAATTCTCGGAATGGTACGACGTGGTGGAAGTACCGTTCAAGGAGGAGTGGTAACCGGCACCGGAACCCGGGGAGGACCGCAATGATTACACTCGAGCGATACCCCAGGGAGATCACCCTGCGCGACGGGGCCCGGCTCACCCTCCGCCCGATGGTGAGGGAGGACGCGGACCGGCTCTGGGATTTCCTCCGCCGGATTCCCCCGGAGGACAAGATGTACTTCCGGGAGGACGTCGTCCGGAAAAAAGTGGTGGAACGGTGGGCGGAAAACCTCGAATACGATTCCGTGCTTCCCGTCCTTGCCCTCGAGGGGGACAGCGTAGTGGGAGATGCGACCCTCCATCGGAACAAAAGCGGCTGGAAGCAGCGCGTCGGGACGATCCGGATCCAGATCGCGCCGGATTTCCGTCACCGGGGACTCGGAACGGCGATGCTCCGGGAGATGCGGCACCTGGGGGAGAAGGCCGCCCTGCATTATCTCTTGGCGGAGGCGATCGAGGAGCAGCAGTCCGCCATACGGGCCTTCGAAAAGATGGGGTTCGAGCGCGCGGCCTTTTTCCGGAACTTCGTGAACGATCAGGAGGGGAGACTCCACAACCTCGTCGTGCTGCTTTACTCCATGGGGGATTCCGGACGGGGAACGCTTTCTTTTCCTCCGTGACGTTTCTCTTAAAGTTTCGCGGCCGATTTACCG
>DATHRT010000088.1:0-17484 GCA_035464915.1 Candidatus Limnocylindria bacterium | reverse complement strand
GCAATCGACCTGCGATATATCAAACAATGTTCTTCTCCATTGCCGAAAGCGATATACGAGTATTGTCGGGCAATTATCCGAACGATAGATTCCGATATCGCGCTGGACCGCTTCGGCTGTCCGGAAAATCCGGCCCACGACACCAAACAGGAGGTTTTTTTATTCCGGTCATATTACCAGACGGCGCGCCCGAACCAAGTCGAAACAGACGCTGGAAAACCGTTCCCCCTCCCTGCCCGGCCCCTCCATTGATTTCCCCGGATACCGTATTGTATTATAAGTGCATGAATACGGCTGCCCTCATCCCGATTGCCTTCCTCGTAGCCGGTTCGGTCGCGATCATCCTGACCGTCTACATGTACCGGTAATGGAACCCAAACCGTCACGACTCCCGCTACCCCGTCGCCTTCGGCTGCCACTCGCCGTCCTGGGAGGGGCCGTTGCCTGTATCCTCCTTCTGTCTCTCGCCGCTCCCTCCCGCGCCGACATCTACCGGTGGGAAGACGGCCAGGGGACGGTGCACTTCACGGACGACGTCACGACCATCCCGTCCCAGTACCGGAAGAGCTCGACCCTGCTGATCCGCGAGGCTCCCTCCTCTATATCCCCGACGCATGCCCCGCCTCCCCCCGGAGGACAACAGGCCCCGCATTCCGGCAGCGTCCGGGGAACCGTGAGCGCGGGAAAGGAGGAGGCGCTCCCCGCCGAGCAGAAAAAGGAGGAACTGGTCTCCCTGATGGAGCAGCAGAGAGCGAAGATCGCCGCCAAGGAGCAGCACATTCAAGCCGTCGACGCGAAACGGTCCCTCGCAACAAACCCCCTGCGGAACCGGTTTGTCGATCCGGCGGACATGGACCTTTATACCAAGTACAAGGAAGAACTCCCGGCCGACAAGCAACAGCTGAAAGAACTCGAAACCCGGCTCGAATCAATCAAATAACGCCGAAATCCTCAGGTACGGGAGAAACCACCGTCATCCGCTCACGCTTTCCCGGGTGGAAAAACGCGACTTCCGCCGCGTGCAGCATCAGTCTTTCCTTTCCCGGCCCTCTCGGAGGCACCGCCTTGTACCTCCTGTCCCCGACCACCGGGAAGCCGGCCGCCGCAAGGTGCGCCCGGATCTGATGGCGTTTCCCCCGGGAGATCTCCGCCCTGACAAGCGTCATGGAACCGTCCCCCCGCACCGGCGAAATGGTCGTCCAGCGCACCGGGTCCGGATCCCGTAACTCCGTCCTCACCCGGACGGTTTCTCCTCCTTCGGCGTCGATCCGGTAGGACAGGGTCATCTCCTTCTCGATCGACCCGGTAACCAGGCAGTAATAGGTTTTTCGTATATTCCCCTTCTCCCGTTCCCGGGAGAGAAAATCGAGCGCCTCTTTCGTCAACGCCGCGGGAACGGCGCCGCTGGTTGCGTAATCGAGTCTTGTTAGGAGAGTGAGGCCGGGCAGGGAGGACAGCGTTGTCACGTGGGGATATTTCCAGCGGAGGTAGCCGGCAAGCGTCCCCCTCTCCCCCGGCCTGTGAGGCTCGGTGTGGACATCGGGCGGCTTTTCCAGCACTGCCACCCAGTCGTCCGCGAACAGAACCGAGGCCCCCGGGAGGTCACCCGACGCGGGCATCCAGTCCTGCTCTTCGGCAATCCGCAAAACCGTCACCTCCTGCCCCGGAGCGAGGGATTGCCCTTTTCTCCCCTTTCTCCCGCCCACTCGGACCTCGCCCGCTTCGATCGCGAAACGGACGCTTCGGGACGGCAACCCCGGGAGCCGGGCCCGGAGAAACCGGTCCAGCCGGGTCCCGCTCTCACGATCTTCCACCGTCAGAATAATTTCTTCCCGCACCGTGCCCGTCCCGTTTCGATCCTGTTTATTGCCATTGTATGCCCCGCGGGCAGGCGCACAACGGGATTTGCTCCCATTTGACACGGGAGAAAATATCGCATACTGTATACAGGAAGAACCGATCGAAGAGAATAACCCCGTTTTTTTGTGCGCGCACTGGGAAGCCACCAGGCGGGGGAACCCTTCTCCTTGGGGGCAACGGCTTCCGCGCCAGCTTCTTTAAGGAAAAACCGAAGCCCCGGAGAGTCTCCCCCCTCATCCGCGCGCCGCGCCCGGCCAGCCCCCCCCGGAGGCCGGGCGTTTTTTTTCTTCTGCTATTCGACGACCGTTGCCCGGAGGATCGTGACGGCCTCTTTCGGTACGTCCTCGAACATCGAGACGCGCCCCGTGGGAACAGCCCGGATCTTGTCCACTACCTCCATCCCCTCGACCACCTTTCCGAACACCGCGTACCCGAATCCCCGCGGGGTATTGTCGACATGGTTCAGGAAATCGTTGTTCACCACGTTGATGAAGAATTGCGCAGTGGCGGAATCGACCACCCCGGTCCGCGCCATTGCGAGCGTCCCCCGGTCGTTCTTCAACCCGTTGCCGGCCTCGTTCTTGATGGGCGGATGAGCGGGCCGCTTCTCCCGCATCTCTTTGGAGAATCCTCCCCCCTGGATCATGAATCCCCGGATCACCCGGTGAAAAATCAGCCCGTCGTAATGCCCTTCTTTCACATAGGAAAGAAAATTGCTCACGGTGATCGGCGCTTCTTGGGGTTTTAGTTCGACCTTGATGTTTCCCATGCTCGTTTTCAGCAGGACCACGGGATTTCCTCCTTTCGGGCCGGCATACGCACCGAAGACGATCCCGCAGGAAATTGCAAGAACACTGGCCATCCTGAGAAGATTGCGCACTGCCCCCCCTTTTGTGTTATTCACGAGATATCATACGTAAATCTTGGCGAACCGGGAAGGACAGGGAGGATAGGAATTCAGGCGGAGCGGCTATAATTCCTCGCGGAATTATACCTTTCGAAGCGAAATATTTATTTTTTGTTTCTTCTTACTATTCGACCATTACCGGGAGCACCCGGTCCTTTGTTCGATGCGCGCCATGATAGAGAGGCGGAAAGCGCGGATTCCTCCCCGGTGGTCAGCACGGTCCTGGCCGCAAAGAAAACTCTTTGGTTTTTTCCCATTCCCAAGGAAGCCGGGTCGAAAGCGAACGACGTTTCCGTGATCGAGGAAACAAGCGGCGCAAGCGATGCGGAGGAAAGACCTGCGTCGGTCGTCCAATACAATGTGTACCGCACGGTATTCCCGTCGATCGCTGTGCCGTTCGTGTCCTTCGTGACGGGATCCCAGAAAAGCTCCCACGTTCCTGCCGATGTGGATGTTGCAATATTGGTTATACCGAGGGTATCGGGAGCCATCGGTACTCCGACGGCAACCGTGTTGGGAGGAGAGTTCCAGGGCAGGACATCGGCAAATGCCGATTCCTCCCCGGTGCTCAGTACGGACTTCACCGAGAAATATACCGTCTGGTAGTCGGACATCCCTTCGACCACCGGGTCGAACGTTACGGAGGTTGCCGTGATCGAGGAACCCAGGGTATGCAGGGTATCCGCCGCAAGCCACGGATCATTGGACCAGCACACCGTGTATTTTACGGTCTTCCCCGCCTCGATCGGAGTGCCGTCCGTATACGTTGTGACTGCGCTCCAGGACAACTGCCGCGTCTCCGCGCGTGCACCGCGTGTCAGTGCGGATGCAAAAAGAAGAATTCCGATAACCGCAACGCTCTTTGATTTCATGCCGACCCCGCTGGAATTAGCTCAGGTCCCAAGCGACCGGGGCCATGAACCCCGACTTGAGCCCATCCACTCCGACCGCCCGGATGGAAACGTAATACTGTTTCCCTTTCTCGGTGAACGGTAGAAGGTTATCCATGGAAAACTCCTTCGTAAGTTCCCTTTTGAATGATTTGCCGTTGGGTGAGGGAACATCGATGAAGGACGCGACGTGTGCCACCGGTAGATCGTCATCGCTGAAGTTCCGGTCCGTTCGGAGATAAAATTCGTAATAGTCGAGGTCTCGCTTCGGATCCATCGGCGTGCCATCGGCGGCAACCACCGGGGGGTCCCATTCCATCACCGTAGTCGACCCCGACGTGCTTCCTCCCTCACCGCCCCCCCCGCATCCGGGAAGAACGATCATCGCCACGATCAAGGCCATCAGAAAAACGGTGAGGCGGACGCTGGAACCGTTCATCTCTTCTCCCCCGTCCCGAGCTGGTTCCGACCAATGCCGGTCGCAGGGGGTGTCCCTCACAAAATGCGTGCCCGAAATCCGCGGAAGAGAAAGGCCTTGCGAGATGCGTTTAACTGACTGAATTCAATTAGAAAGATATTTTCAAAATTATTAGAAAAGAATGAGTATCGATAAACCCGGCCGGCGTGGGGTTCAGAAGTGTCACATCGATTTCAAATTAGTAACACCCAGTAGACAGAGGGGAATCGCAAAATACCGTTTGCCGTTATGACGGAGAAAGGGACGTTTCGGCCGCACCTTATGGGACCTGCGTTTGTGCAGATCACCATCCCGGGGAGATAAGCAGGTACCAGGGAAAATCGACAGGGGTCGATAGCCTCTCAGCGGAGAAGCGGAGAGGTGATAAAAAGCGTGACGTCGATCGGACCCTGCTCGCGGGAGGGTCTTTTCGCCGAAACGAGGATGCGGGTCACGGGTCCCTTGGGGGCCCTGCCGTATGCCGCCCGGAAATCCTCCTTGAGATCCCGGGATACGCGGATTCTCTTTCCCAACTCCCCCTCGCCGCCTAAAAGGAAGACCGTCTCCTCCTCCCCCAGGCGGTACATCGAGCCCACAGGCGCCTCGTTGCCGAAGGCGAAGGTCAGCCGGATCCCTCCCGGGGAGAAGCCATTCCAGATGCCCCGGAAGAAATCCCCCACCCGTTTCTTCCACGGAAGGTCCACGGAGTCCTTTCCGAACACGACCGTTACCGACACGGGGAAATGCGCCCTGTACCGGTCGTAGTCCCGGGAGGTTCCGTTCATTCCGGAGGAAACCATCTCGATCTCCAGTGCGTCACCGGGCGAAAGGGTCTTGTTCATCTTCTTTTCCCAGAGTACGCCCGTCCCCGGGGGCAGGACGACATCCGCCCGAAAGCTGTCGCCTCCCGCCTCCACCTTGCTCTCGGGCAAAGAGTTCCATCGTCCCGGGGTCCTTTCCTGCCAGCCCGCTTTCCTCGTCTCTTCCGTTCCCTCCGCCCGGAGGAAGGAGCCGGGGAGAAGCAGGAGCAATGCCGCAAGAGGTACCAAAGCAGGAAGGACCCTATGCTTCCTCATCGGTTCCCCTTTCCTCCTCCCGGCGGGAAATCTCCATTCCCGCCGCCTGCATCCTCTCGGTGAAATAGTCCGCAGACGACGACGCCCGCGGGAACTCCTCGGAGCGGAAGACGACCCGGACCCGGTACTCCCCTTCCATGATGGGGTAGGAGCCGATGGTCACTCCCGGGAAACCGGCGATCGTCTCTCGCATGATCGATGAATAGGCGGACTCGGGTGCCTGACTGTACAGGGTCACCCGGGCCTTTCTCCTGCCTTCCACGAGGGGCTTGAGCCATCCGAACATCTCGTGGAGCAGGCGGGGGATTCCGGGAAAGACGGCCATCCGCCCCGCGAGGAACCCGGGAGCGCCGCTTACCGGATTGGGGATGAGAACCGCCCCTTCCGGCACCTGCGCCATCACGATCCTGTTGCCGTCTACCCGTCCGCCGTAATACGCCTCGAGACGGGCTTTCGCCTCCGGGTGGACGACGAGCGGCACCCCGGCGACGGCCGCCACGGCCTCCCGCGTGATGTCGTCCGGCGTGGGGCCGATTCCGCCCGTCAGGATCAGCAGATCGACTTCGTCCAGGTACGAGCTCAGGTGACGTACAACGATCGGCACGTCGTCGGGGAGAATGGCGCATAGTACCACCTCCGCCCCCCACCGGTTGAGAACGGGCAGCATGTAAGAAATGTTGCTCTCCCGGATCTCGGCTTTGAGCACCTCGTCGCCGAGAACCACGATGCCGACTCTCTTCGCCATTGCCTCACGCCTGCGGAATTTCCATAAAAACCGAATCATTGTACAAAATGCGAGGGGAAAAAGCATTGACATTGAGCGGGGCAAATCAGTAACGTGAGGGTGCATTCTGGGGTCTTTCGAGGGGAAAAATCGTGAAAAAAACGGTCACCTACGCCTCCGCCGGCGTGAACATCGACGAAGGGGAGCGCCTGGTGTCTCTCATTCGCCCGATCGCCGGGACGACGCACCGCCGGGAGGTTCTGGGCGGCATCGGAGGGTTCGCCGGATTTTTCCGGTTCCCCGCGGGCAAATACCGCGATCCCGTACTCGTAGCGGGAACGGACGGCGTGGGGACCAAGGTGAAGGTCGCCGCGATGGCGAGGCGTTTCGGGACGGTGGGCATCGACCTCGTTGCCATGTGCGTGAACGACATCCTGGTACACGGCGCCGAACCCCTGTTCTTTCTTGATTACTACGCCACGGGAAAGCTCTCTGCGCGCAACGGGGCCGAGATCGTCTCGGGGATCGCGGAGGGGTGCCGGCAGGCCGGATGCGCCCTTCTCGGAGGAGAGACCGCCGAGATGCCTTCCGTGTACGCGGCAGGGGAATTCGACCTGGCGGGGTTCGCGGTGGGGGCCGTCGACAGGAAGCGGATCATTACCGGGAGCGCCGTGCGGCCGGGAGACGCCCTGATCGGGCTTTCCTCCTCAGGGCTTCACAGCAATGGGTACTCGCTTGCGCGGGAGATCGTCTTCGGGAGGATGAAAAAGCGGGTTACGTCCCGGATCCCGGAGTGGGGCGCGACGGTGGCCGAGGAACTGCTTCGCCCCACGAGAATCTACGTTCGCCCGGTGCTCTCCCTTTCCCGGAAGGTCAGGATCCGCGGCATGGCGCACATCACGGGGGGCGGGATCAGCGGAAACCTCCCGAGAGTCCTGCCGCGGGGACTGGTTGCGGTGGTGGAAAAGGGGACCTGGACGGTGCCGCCGGTCTTTCCCACCCTCGTCGAATCGGCGCGTCTTCCCGACTCCGAGGCATACCGGACATTCAACATGGGGATCGGCATGGTACTAATGGTGCGTCCCGGGGATGCGGACCGGTCGTTGCGCCACTTCCGCAAGAAGGGTGTCCCCGCCTTCGCGATCGGGGAGGTCCGAAAAGGAAAGCGAGGGGAACCCGGGGTGCTGTTTACGGGAGGGAAGTCATGAGCGAAAGACCGTCGATTGCCGTGCTCGTCTCGGGAAGCGGGTCCAACCTGCAGGCGATTATCGACGCCTCCGAGAGGGGGGATATCCCTTGCCGGGTCGGGATCGTCATCAGCAACAAGGCGGATGCGTACGGGCTGGTCCGGGCGAAGAAGCACGGCATCCCCACGGAAGTGGTTGACCACAAAGGGTTTGCGACCCGGGAGGAATTCGATGCGAAACTCGTCGAGGTCATCCGGGAAAGCGGGGCGGAGCTGGTCTGCCTGGCTGGCTTCATGCGGATTCTCACCCCGGTGTTCGTCCGCGCCTTTCCGAACCGGATCCTGAATATCCACCCCGCGCTCCTCCCCTCCTTCCCCGGGACGCACGGACCCGGTCAGGCGCTCTCCTACGGAGTCCGCTTTTCGGGGTGCACCGTTCATTTTCTCGACGAAGGCGTCGACACCGGCCCCATCATCGTCCAGGCAATCGTCCCCGTGTACGACGACGACACGGAGGACACGCTCGCGGCGCGGATTCTCGTGCAGGAGCACCGGATCTATCCGATGGCGATACGCCTCTTCTTCTCGGGCAGGTTGGCGGTCGAGGGAAGGAAGGTCAAGATCCGGGGAGAGCCGAATATCCCCGAATTTTTTCACCGGAACCCGGACGCGTAAATTCCCCTTTCATTCCCAGCGCAGGAAAAAGAGGTACCCCCAGTATTTCCACCCCTCCACGAGGAAGAGGCGCGGCAGCCGGCGCCAAGCTCCCTTTCGCCTCCAGTTCGAGACCACCGGGATCACCGATATCGAAACGCCGGGGGGCAGGACCTTTCGCAGGGCAAGGTTGGCCCGTGGAACGTGGTAGTCGGAGGTGACGAGAATCACCTCCCGGTACCTCCGGGAGACCACGGCCGATTTGGCCGAGAATGCGTTTTCCAGCGTGTTCTCCGACCACCCTTCGATGTGGATCCGCGGGAGCTCGGCGGGAGAAATCACCGCTCCCGCGGGAAGAATGCTCGAAAGCCTCGCCTCCCGCCCCGCCCCGAGGATGAAAAGCTCCTTCCCCTTCCCCTCTTTCCATATGCGGAACCCTTCCGCGATCCGGTTCTCCCCGCCGACCAGCACCAGGATGGCATCCGCTGCCTTTCCGGACGAAGGCGCCTCGCCACGCGCAAGAAGGTGAGGAATCGCCGCGGCGGCGGCCAGGAAGAGGATCAGGACGATTGCTGCCAGGCGAACCCCCTTCTTCTTCCGGGGCGCTCCCAACCGAATTTGATCTTGCTTTCGCCCTAGCATCCGTGGTATTTTCCTTTGGTTTTCAATTCGGAGGATACCATGGCCAAGTGCTCGATTTGCGGAAAGGGACCCAATTTCGGGAACAGCGTTTCCCACGCAAACAACCGGTCCCGGAAAAAATGGAAGCCCAACGTGCAACGGGTGAAGACGGTCACCAACGGGACCGTCCGCCGAGTCCACGCCTGCACGCAGTGCATCAAGTCCGGGCGGATATCGAAAGCCCTCTGATTCATTCGACCGACGCGACCGCGTCGATTTCCACCAGCGCTCCCGCCGGAAGCTTCGTCACCTGGACGGTCGCGCGCGCCGGCGGGTTTTCCGGAAAAAACGTTCCGTACACTTCGTTCATCGCCGAAAAATCGGACAGGTCGACGAGATAGACGGTCGTCTTGGCGACCGACCGCAGGGAGGCGCCGCCCGCCTCCAGAACCGCGGCCAGATTGCGCAGCACCCGTTCGGTCTGGGCCTCTATTCCTCCTTCGACCATCTTCCCCGTGGCGGGGTCGAGCGGAATCTGCCCCGAACAGAACAGGAAACCCCCGGAGAGGATGGCCTGGGAATAAGGCCCGATGGCCGCAGGGGCCTTGCCCGTTCGTACCGTTTCCCGCATCTTCTACCCCTTCCCCCGCTCGACGGAATAGACGTTCTTCACCTTCTCGATCGATTTGATGAGCGTGGACAGGTGCTTCGCGTCGTTCACCGAGACGTCGAAGCTGCAGATGGCACGCTTGTCCCGCGTGGTCATGACCACGGCGCGGCGTATGTCCACGTCGCTCGCCGTGATGGTCCGGGAGATGTCGGCGAGCAGCCCGGGCTTGTCCGCGCAGATGACTTTCAGCTTCACGGGATGGGCGGCCTTTGTCCCCTCCTCCCACGCCACCTCGATCGCCCGGGCGGGGTCCGTCTCCAGGGCCTTCGGGCAGTTCTTCGCGTGGATGGTCACCCCCCGCCCCCTCGTGATGAACCCGACGATGGGGTCACCGGGCACGGGATGGCAGCAGTTCGCCAGGCGGATGAAGATGTCGTCCACACCCTTGACGATGACCGCGCTCGGCTTCCTCGTGGTGACGCGCTTGATAAGGGCCTCGAGCCGGGACTCCTTCCCCTTTTCCTGCAGCTGTTCCGGCGGGACGAGGCGTCGCAGCAGCGGGATCAGGGAGGCCTTCCCGTACCCGAGGGCGATGCAGTAGTCGTCGGCGGCCTTGAAGCGGTTTTCCTCGAGGACTTCCGCGAACTCCTTGGACTTCAATGTCTTCGCAAGGGAGAGGGAATGCTTTCGCAGCTCGCGCTCCAGGATCTGGCGCCCCACCGTCAGGCTGTGCTCCTGCTGCTCCTGCCGGATGAACGCGCGGATCTTGTTGAGTGCCCTGCTGGTCCTGGCGATCTTCAGCCAGTCCCGGCTCGGTTTGTGCGAGGCGTTGGTGATGATCTCGACCACGTCCCCGTTCTTCAGGGACACCTTGAGAGGAACCATCCTCCCGTTTACCTTCGCTCCGACGCACTGGTTCCCGACCTCGGTGTGGATCGCGTAGGCGAAATCGATGGGCGTCGAGCCGCGCGGCAATTCCTTCACGTCCCCGCGGGGGGTGAACACGTACACCTCCTCGGGGAAGAGCTCGACCTTCACGGTGTCGAGAAACTCCCTAGGGTCCTTCATTTCCTGCTGCAGCTCGAGGATCTGGCGGAGCCACACGAACATCTGGTCGCCCTTGTCCGTGACCTGCTTCCCTTCCTTGTACCGCCAGTGCGCCGCAACCCCGTACTCCGCCAGGGAGTGCATCTCCTCGGTGCGGATCTGGATTTCCATCATCTCGGCGTTGGGGCCGAACACGGTGGTGTGGAGGGACTGGTAGAAGTTCGCCTTGGGCATCGCGATGTAGTCCTTGAATCTCCCCGGGACGGGGCGGAACAGGCTGTGCACGATGCCGAGCGCCTCGTAGCACTCCCGGATCGTCTTCGCGATGATGCGAAAACCCAGGAGGTCGTAGACGTGCTCGAAGTCGATCTCCTGCCTCGCCATCTTGTTGAAGATGCCCGAGATATGCTTGGACCGGCCCGTGACATACGCATCGACTTTGGCCTCACGGAGTTTCCCCTCCAGGAGGGCGATCACCTTCCCGATATGCTCCTCCCGGCCGCGCTTCCGTTCGTCGGCGGCAAGAACAAGCTCCCGGTAATCGTCCGGGTGGAGGATCGCGAAGCATTTGTCCTCGAGCTCCATCTTCACGCGGGACATCCCGAGACGGCTCGCGATCGGGGCGTAGATTTCCTGGGTTTCGCGGGCGATGGCGACCTGCCGGTCCGGAGACAGGTGATCGATCGTCCGCACGTTGTGGATCCGGTCGGCGAGCTTGACGAGGATCACGCGGATATCCTTCCCCATGGCGAGGATCATTTTCCGGAGGGATTCGGCCTTCTGATCGGCCACGTCCGAGATGACGACACGGCTGATCTTGGTGACCCCGTCCACCAGTTCGGCGACATGTTCCCCGAACATTTCCCGGATCTCATCGATGGTGGCTACCGTGTCTTCCACGGTGTCGTGGAGCAGGCCCGTGGCGATCGTTTCGTCGTCCAGGTTCCAGTCGGCCAGGATGTAGGAGACGTTTAGGGGGTGAATGAGGTAGGGCTCCCCCGATTCGCGCAACTGGCCGTGGTGAACCTTCGCCGTGAAAACGTAGGCCTTCTGGATGAGCTCGATGTTGGCCGTCGGCCGGGAATCCTGGATGCGGTCGACGATGTCGTTCAGTCGGAGCATCGCGGGCTCCGGCGTTATCGCTTGACCCGCACCGTCCCCTGGGCAATCTCTCGGAGCGCCACCACGGTGGGCTTGTCCCTCCGATGGGATGTGTCAATCGATGCTCCTACCCCGCCCAGGAGCTGCTTGGCCCTCTTCGCCGCCACAACGGTCAGTTCGAAGTGGCTTTCCACCTGCTCAAGGCAATCCTCAACCGTCACTCGCGCCATGGTTTTCCCTTTCCGCTTCCGTCAAAGATTTTCGCCAGACGATCGAACGCCCGCTCCCGCCGATGCCGGGCCGCCCGCACGATCCATTCCACCCTGCTCACCGCTTTCTCGAGGTCGTCGTTCACCACGAGGTAATCGTACGAAAGGAGCTCCCGCGCCTCGTCGTCCGCGGCCCGGAGGCGAGCTCTCACCTCCTCGGGGCTGTCCCTCCCTCTACCGATCAGCCTCTTCTCGAGGGAACGCCGGTCGGGTGGAAAGACGGCGATCAGGATGGCACCCGGAAGTTCCTTCTTCACCTTTTTCCCGCCCTGGACGTCGATCTCCAGGACGGCGTCCTTACCGCGGGAGACGATGGAACGAATCGCCTCCCGCGACGTCCCGTAGCGGTGTCCGTACACGGGGGCGAATTCCAGAAACTCCCGTGAAACTATCATTTTATCAAATTTTTCCGGCTCGATGAAATAATAGTCGATGCCGTCCACCTCCCCCTGCTTCCGGGGACGGGTGGTATAGGACAGGGAAAGCTCCATGTTGTCGAGTCGTTTGACAAGCATCCGGCAGATGGTGGTCTTCCCCGAACCGGACGGTGCCGAAATGACGATGACGTCCCCCTTCTCCATGCGTCACTCCACGTTCTGGATCTGTTCCCGGATCTTTTCCAGCTCCGTCTTCCCGGCGACCACCCGATCCGATATGCCCGCGTGCGCCGACTTGGACGATGCCGTGTTCAGTTCCCGGAACGCTTCCTGGACGAGGAAATCGAACCGCTTCCCCACCGCCTCTCCCGCGATCGCCATCAGCCCCTCCATGCCCGACAGGTGGGAGGACAGCCGGTCGCATTCTTCGGAGATGTCCAGCCGGTCGATCAGGAATGCCGCCTCCTGCTGCACCCGCGCGGGGTCGACCCCTGCCTCGCCGGAAAGGGCCTCGATCCGTTCGCGGAAACGGGCCCGGACGAGCTCCTTGTTCTCGGCGGAAAGGCCGGAAATTTCCGCCGACAGGACCTGCATCTTCTGAACCGCCTGCACGATCACGTCGCGGAGCCGCTCCCCCTCCTCCCGCCTCGACGAGACGAGCATCGACAGGGCATTCCGCACCGCACCCTCCCCGAGAACCCAATGCTCCTCCGCCGGGTCATTCCCCTCCGGGGCGAACACGAAGATGTCGGGAACCCCGACCAGGTCGCGGAACGAAAGCTCCATCGGCAGGGAGTACTCTTCCCGTATCCGGTTCGCCTCCGCGAGGAACGAGGAGAGAAGCCCGTGATTCACCCGGACGGCGGTTCCCGCCCGGCCCCACTCCCGGATGTTGAGAAAGACATCCACCTTTCCCCGCCGGAGCACCTGCCTGACCATCGACCGGATTCGCTGTTCCCAGGACAGGAATCTCGCGGGGCACCGCACATGGATGTCCAGGAACCGGTGGTTGACGGACCGGACCTCCGCGGTCACCAGGATGTCCTCGCCGTGACATTCTCCCCTTCCGAACCCGGTCATGCTCATCCACATCCGCAGGATTCCCCTTTCCGTTCCCGTTTCTTCCCTGCCCGGCAAAGCGTGCGTAGCATCGTAAGGAAGGTGCGGATCTCCGGCGACGCGAAGTCGGGGTAGGTCCACGGCAACGACCGGTACTCCCCCTTTTCGAACACGAGCGTCAGGTCCGCGAATACGCCGTCGCGCAGATAGATCCGGTGGCTGTAGTTTTTCCCCGTGGCGAGGACGACGTTCTCGTCCGTCAGCAGCCCCGGGTCGATGTTCACGTTCCGCTTCCCGTCGACCGAGAATTCCGCCTCGATCGACTCGGCGGCGAGCTTCGCCTGCACCAGGTCCTCCCGCGCCACGTCATCGGCCGCCAGGAGGAACCGGCGGAACAGCGGTGCCCCCATCTCCCCTTCGTAGTAATCGGACCGGTCGAAGGGAAACGGACCGCTTGCGTATTCGATTTTCCCGATCCGCCCGTGGATCGTCCGGACGGTGTTTTCGAAATCCTCGTCGTCCCGGTAGATCACCGAGAACAGCAACCTGGCTGCCGGAGGGGTTTTCCGCTGGCTCAACGGGAGGAGGGCTCCCTTCCCCCGCCCCGCGTCGCGCCTCTCGTTTCCTCGAGAGCCGCCTCGCGCTCCCTCTCCCGCATCCGAAGGGCCCGGGCAAGCTTTTCCGCGGTGATGGGCGCGGTTCCCACCTCGCCCACGACGACCCCGGCGGCCACGTTTGCGAGGAGGGCGGCATCCCGAAGCGGCGCCCCCGCGCCCAATCCCGTCGCAAGGGTGCCGATCACGGTGTCCCCGGCGCCGGTCACGTCGAACACCTGGCGTCCCTGCGCCGGTATGTGGAAGAACGTACGGCGGCCGCGTTCCACCAGGCTCATCCCTTCCTCCCCTCGGGTCAGAAGAATCGCATTCGCCCCGGTCTTCCGCAGGAGCGCCTTTCCCCCCTTCCAGATCTCCAGGTCCCCCGGAAGCTCCCGGCCCCCGAGCGCCGCCTCGGCCTCGGCCTTGTTGGGGGTGATCACGGTGCATCCGCGGTAATAGGCGAAATCGGTCTGCTTCGGGTCGACCGCAACGAACACCCCCTTCTTTCTTGCCGCCGCGGCCACCTCCTCCACAAGCTCGCGGGATAGTGCCCCCTTCCGGTAGTCGGAAAGGACCACCCCGTCCGCCCGGCCAAGCGCCGCGAGCACGCGGGTTTTAAGCGCATTGCGGGCCTTGTCGGTCGGGGGCTCCTTCTTTTCCCGGTCGACGCGGACCACCTGCTGCTGATGGGCGATGACGCGCGTCTTCACCGTCGTCGGGCGATCCGGGTCAACGACGAGTCCCGCCACGCCGATGCCCCGGTTCCGCAGCATGCGCGTGATTTCGCGGCCCGCCGGATCGGCGCCCACGAGGCCGGCAACGTCCACTTCCGCTCCCAGCGAGGCGACGTTCAGCGCCACGTTGGCCGCCCCTCCGAGCGTCCGGGTGTCCCGGATCACGGCGACGATCGGGACCGGGGCTTCCGGGGAGATCCTCCTTACGTCCCCCCAGACGTACTCGTCCAGCATGATATCCCCGACCACCAGGAGGCGGCAGGAGGGAAACCGCCCGATGTATCCGAATGCCCGGGCGATGAATCCGTCGTCATTCATACGGGGCCGCTTCGTCGATGAGGAGAATGGGAATCCCGTCGTCGATGCGGTATCCCAGGCGGCACGCCTCGCAACGCAGTTCGGACTCCTCCGGGGTCAGCACCAGGCCTCCCTTGCACTTCGGGCAAGCCAGGATCTCCAGCAGTTCCTGGTCCATGGGCTACCCTCCCTGCTGGTCGGGCAGCAGTTCCCCCACCAGCGTCCAGCTTCGTATCTTCTTGAACTTCGCGTACAGACGGACGGGGACATGTCGTTCGTCTCTCGTCATCCACATCCGCATCTCCTTCTTGGTTTCCAGCTTTCCCCCCTGCCGGAGCACGGGCTGGACGATAATCGTGTCGAACTCCCCCTTGTCCGTCCGGATCTTTTCGTACCCCAGGGATTTAGCCGAGACCTCCCACAACTTTCTCCCCGCGTACATCGACCGCCCCTCCGCTCCCCCTTTTGGGCCACGGGTCCGGAAATAGTACGCGACCGAGACGGGATCGTACACGTTGGGAACGACGTCGACCTTCTTTCTGACCTTCCCGTCCTTCCGGTACCGGTAGACGATCGTACCCTTTTCCTGGTCGTAGACCGCCACGTCGTCCCGTTTTTTGCTTCTGGTAAATTCCTGCCGAAGCGGGGCAATCGTCTCCACATCCAGATAATAGTCGATCGTGTCGTCCATCGGGTAGATCACCGAGAGAAGGTCCGAGGTCCACGCGCGCACGCGGAGGTGGTATGCCTCCTTCCCCGACAGGAGCACCTTCCCCAGGAAGGATAACCGGGCATACCCCATCGTGATGCCCAGAAACTCGACCTTGTAGACAAGCTCTTCCTTCCCTCTCGTCCAGGGCGGCCCTTCCTGGGAAAACGCCCTCTCCTCCGGAAGCTTGACGATGTCGACCGTGCCTCTCCCTGTGTCCGCGCCGGGAACGGGGGCGCCCGGTCCGGTTCGCGGGGGCAGAGCCGCCACTGTTGCCCCTACGCCCGATGGTGCCGCCCCTTTCCCGTTTCCGGCCGTTTCGGGCGGTGGGCCAGGCGTGGACGATTCCTTCTCCGAAAGGTTCCCGGCTGGAAACGGGAGGGAGGATTCCGGGGGCGATTCTCCGGGGGGCCCTTCCGGAGCCGTTTCCGGAGGGGACACCTCCGGGATGGGGGAAGATGCGTTTCCGGGCAAGGCTTGCGGTTCCTGCGGCGGGAGGGAGGCGGCGGTTCCCTCCGCCGGCATGGCCGCGGGCTTCGAATCGCCGGTCGCCGCAACCGGCGGCGAGGACTCCTGCGCGGGCTTCTGCGTCGCCCGGTAACAGCCGGTCGCCAGGAGGACGAGTGCGGCGGTGAGCAGCAAAAACCAACACCACTCCCGGTTTCCCGGGGAAAACGACCCGTTCACCCTATTTCCCTTCCGACAGGATCCACTCCGCCGCCTCCCTGATGCTGGGTAGGAAGGCGTCCGGCCCGAGGCCGCGCCGTTCTCCCTCCCTCCGCTCCGATATCCCGTATCCTGTCGCCACAAGTATGGTTTTCGCCCGCAGGCTGCGCCCCATCAGCACATCGGTCATTTTATCACCGACGACCCACATCGTATACGAAGCCGGTTTTCCCAGGCGCGCCAGCACCTTCTCCGCCATTCCGGCAGACGGTTTTCGGCATGCGCATACGGCGCGGTACTCCTCCACCGATCCGTCCGGGTGATGGGGACAGTATTCCACGGCGGCAAACTCGACGCCCTTCGCCCGGAATAGGTCGACGAACGCCCGGTGCACAGCCTCCCCCTGCTCTTTCCCGAACTTTCCTTTTGCCAGGCCCGCCTGGTTGGAGACGACCGCAATGGTGTACCCTTTCGCCGAAAGGCGCAGAAGCGACTCCGCGGCCCCGGGAATCTCCCTTACCTTAAGCGGGTCGGACAGATACCCCGTGTCTTCGATCAGCGTGCCGTCCCGGTCGAGAAACACGATCCCTCTCATCGGGCATCCTTGTAAAGGTCCGGCTCTCCCGGCGGCCTCGTCTTCCACCTCCGGTGGAACCAGAGCCACTGCGTGGGGTCTTCCCGGATCGCTTTCTCCAACTCCTCGTTGCACTGGCGCGTAAGCCGGAGCACCTCCTCCTCCCGGGGAGCGGCCGGATCCATCGGAATTGCCGGTCCGAACCGCAGGGTGTGGTGAAACTTCTTTTCCGGATTCCGGAAGAGGAACGCCGGGTGGATATTCGTGCGGAGCGCGAGGGCGATCCGGGCGATCCCGTCGGTGGTATACGCCTTCTTCGTGAAGAAATCGACGAGCACCCCCTTGTGCCTGTCCACATTCTGATCGATAAGGATCCCGACCATCGTTCCGCGCCGGATCTCCCGCATCACCGCTTTTGCAGAGTCGAACTTCCGGATCACACGGTTTCCGACGCACTCCCTCCGCTCCGCAACGATCCGGTCCCAGGCCGGGTCCGCCAGCGGACGGACGATGAACGCCATGGGTGCGACCGCCGTGCCGTAGGCGTGCGACGCCACCTCCCAGTTCCCGAAATGCGCCGTCATCCCGAGCACCCCCAGGCCCCGCTCCTGTTCGCTTCGCCGGAGATGTTCGACTCCCTCGATTCGGATGTGCTCCTCGACGTATCTGGCGTCCATCTTCGGCAGGTGGACGAACTCGGCCGCCGCCGTCCCCATCCGCTGGTAGCAGAGACGGATGATCCGGGCCGCTTCCCTGTCCTCCATTTCGGGAAAGGCGATACGGAGGTTGATCCGTCCGATCTTCCGGTGTTTCGCATCCACCGCCCACACCAGCAGCATCACCAATTCGAACAGCGCGGCCCGCACACGCAGCGGAACGGCTTCCATCACCCGCATGACGGCCCGGTACGCCTTTTCCTTCATCGTTTTTCCCGCCGGCCGATCCGCTCCAGAATAAGACGGGACAGCTCTTCCCACCCGGAGAGAAATTCCACCTCCACGCGGAGCGCCGCGACGGGAAATGGCACCTCGGCCGGAAGCCGGATCATGTCTTTTTCGGTCGTGACTGCG
>DATHRT010000087.1:0-6353 GCA_035464915.1 Candidatus Limnocylindria bacterium | reverse complement strand
ATCGAGAACGTCCCGGGGGTGGGGCAGGCCGGGTCGGTCGTGTAACAACCGGGGTGGTCGTTCCGGCACATGACCGTCCTAACGTTGACCTCGGGAACGGCGTTTCACATCTGGCTCGGGGAGCAGATCACCGAAAGAGGTATCGGTAACGGCATATCCCTCATTATCTTCGCGGGTATCGTCGCCCGGTTTCCCAGTGGGCTCGTCCGGACGTTCACCCTTATCAAAACCGGGGAAATGGGACTTTTCATCGGCCTGATTCTCCTCGTGGTCATGATTTCCGTCGTCGCGGTCATCATCTACTTCGAGCGCGCGCACCGGCGCATCCCCGTGCAATATGCCCGTCGCATCGTGGGCAGGCGGGTCTACGGGGGACAAAGCACCCATCTCCCGCTGAAGGTGAACACCGCAGGGGTCATCCCCCCGATCTTCGCATCGTCGATTCTTCTTTTTCCCGCCACACTGTCAAATTTCATCAAGCATCCGGTGACGCAGAAAATTTCCCAGACGCTGACCCCCGGAAACGTCGCGTATGAGCTTCTGTACGTGGCGTTCATCATCTTCTTCTGCTATTTCTACACCGCCGTCACCTTCAATCCCGTCGACGTTGCGGACAACATGAAAAAATACGGGGGCTTTGTGCCCGGAATTCGTCCCGGAAGAAAAACCGCCGAGTACATCGACCGGATTCTGACCCGAATCACCCTGGGCGGCGCGCTTTATGTATCCGCCGTCTGCGTTTTGCCCAGCATTCTCATATCCCGCTTCAACGTCCCGTTCTATTTCGGGGGAACGGGTCTGCTCATCGTAGTCGGCGTGGCCATGGACACGATCCAGCAGATCGAGTCACACCTGATCACCCGCCATTACGATGGATTCCTCAAGAAGGGACAATTGAAAGGGAGGAGGGGATAGCCGATGATGGGGATTATCCTTCTGGGGGCGCCCGGATCCGGGAAGGGGACGCAGGCGAAGAAAATGACCACCTCCTTTGCCATCCCGCAGATCTCGACGGGGGATATGCTTCGCGAGGCTGTCAAGAACGGCACCGAGATGGGGCGGAAAGCGAAAGTGTTCATGGACCAGGGCGGCCTGGTACCGGACGAGGTAGTCATCGGAATCGTCAAGGACCGGCTTCGGGAAAAGGATTGCGGCAAGGGGTTCATTCTGGACGGGTTCCCCCGTACGATACCCCAGGCGGAGGCACTGGACCGCGTCATAAAGGAGCTTGGCAAGGAGATCACCAGCGTTCTTTCCCTCGAGGTGGACGAGAAGGAGATCCTGGAGCGCCTGAGCGGGCGGAGAACCTGCTCCGGATGCGGCGCCATGTACCATGTCCGGTTCAATCCCCCGAAGACGGAGGGGAGGTGCGACAAGTGCGCGGACACCCTGCTCCAGCGGGATGACGACAAGGAGGATACGATCCGTACCCGGCTCGTAAACTACAAGAAATCCACGGAACCCCTGATCGAACATTACCGGAAGACGGGGAAAGTCCATGCGGTAAAGGCATCGGGTGACATTGACGCCATATTCGCAACCATTTCCAGAATATTGCAGTAGAGATGATCATCATTAAATCGCCTCCGGAAATCGAGGCGATGCGCCGTGCGGGCGCCATTGTTGGACAGTTCTTTGAAGAGATAAAGAGGCACGTGAAGTCGGGAATCGCGACGCTTCAACTCGAGGAACTCGCGGAGGAATTCGTATCGAGGCACGGGGTGAAAGGGGCGTTCAAGGGATACCTCGGGTACCCCGCCAACCTGTGCTCCTCCATTAACGAGGAAGTGGTCCACGGGATTCCGTCCGCGAGACGGGTACTTCGAGAAGGAGACATCGTGAGCATCGATTTCGGGGTCGTGCGGGACGGGTATTACGGGGATGCGGCCCGGACATATGCGGTGGGTGAGATCTCCCCCGAATCCAAGAACCTTCTTGCGACGACCGAGCGGGCGCTCGGAAAGGCCATCGGAGCTTCCCTGCCGGGGAACCGGCTGGGAGATATTTCGAGCGCTGTCCAGGAGGAGGCGGAGTCTGCCGGGTTTTCCGTCGTCCGGGACTTCGTGGGACACGGGATTGGAAGGACGCTGCACGAGGAACCGCAGATCCCCAACTTCGGGACTGCCGGGACCGGTCCGAAACTTGTTCCGGGGATGGTGTTGGCCATCGAACCCATGATCAACGAGGGGGAATATGCGGTGGAGGTTCTCCCGGACGGGTGGACGGTGGTGACGCGTGACCGCAAGCGATCTGCGCATTTTGAACATATGGTGGCGATAACGCCGGACGGGAACAGAATTCTGAGTCTTCCCTGACGGGGCAAGGACAATGGAGACCGGGAGAAGATGCCCAAGGAAGAAGCGATAGAGGTCGAGGGAACCGTCATCGAACCGCTTCCGAATGCGATGTTCCGTGTGGAACTGGATAACAAGATGAAAGTGCTCGCCCACATATCGGGGAAGATGCGTATGCATTTCATCAAGATACTGCCGGGAGACCGTGTTACGGTGCAGTTGACGCCGTACGACCTTACGCGGGGCCGGATCGTTTACCGGACGAAGTAGGAGAGAGCGCGATGAAAGTGAGGCCATCGGTCAGGAAGGTGTGCGCTAAATGCAAAGTGATCCGCCGCAAGGGGGTCGTCCGCGTCATTTGCGAAAACCCAAAACACAAGCAGCGCCAGGGGTAGAGCGAGACGAACCCGGGCGGGTCGGGAGGAGGTACGTTTGGCACGGATAGCCGGAGTCGACATTCCGAAGACAAAGAAGATCGGGACGGCGTTGACCTATATCTACGGGATCGGTCCAACGGCGGCCCAGAGGATTCTGGGGGAGGCGCGGGTTTCTCCCGACACGAGGACGAACACCCTCACCGAGGATCAGATCGCGCGCATCCGGGACGTCATCGATGCCCAGTACCACGTGGAAGGCGACCTCCGCAAGGAAACCTCGATGAACATCAAGCGCCTGATGGACCTCGGGTCGTACAGGGGCCTGAGGCACCGCAAGGGGCTTCCGACGCGGGGGCAGCGCACCCACACCAACGCCCGGACAAGAAAGGGACCGCGCAAGGGCGCAGTGGCAAGGAAGAAGGAACCGACCAAGAAATAGAGACGAAGGGATATCCCCTCCCGCGAAAAGCGGGAATCCGGAGGCACGATGGCGACACCGAGGAAAAAAGGGAAGAAAAAAGTACGCAAGAACGTCCCGGTGGGCGTAGCCCACATCAAGGCGACGTTCAACAACACCATGATCACGATAACCGACCTGGACGGCAATGCGCTCGCCTGGTGCAGTTCGGGGTCCAAGGGATTCAAGGGATCACGGAAGAGCACGCCGTTCGCGGCGACCATCGCGGCCGAGGAGGTTGCGAAGAAGGCGATGGATTGCGGAGTCAATTCCCTGACGGTCTACATCAAGGGGCCCGGGTCGGGCAGGGAGGCCGCCCTTCGGACATTGCAGGCGGCGGGACTCAAGATCAACTACATCCGCGACGTGACGCCCCTGCCGCACAATGGTTGCCGGCCTCCGAAGCGGCGACGGGTGTGAACGAAGCGAACAGGGATCACAGGAGGAAATTCTTTGGCCAGGTATCGTGAAGCGGTATGCCGTCTATGCCGGCGTGAAGGGATCGAGCTGTACCTGAAGGGGGACCGCTGTTTTACCGACAAATGCGCCATTAAGCGCAGGGGATATCCCCCGGGACAGCATGGGCAGCGCAGAATGAAGAAGCACAGCGATTACGGGGTCCAGCTCCGGGAGAAGCAGAAAGCAAGGAGAATTTACGGTCTCCTGGAGAAGCAGTTCCACAACTACTTCGAAAAAGCGGATCGGATGAAAGGGAAGACCGGCGATAACCTGCTGATCCTCCTGGAAAGACGGCTGGACAATGTGGTGTTCAAGCTCGGGTTCGCCGTGACACGCCGAGAGAGCCGGCAGCTGGTACGGCATGGGCACTTCCTCGTGAAGGGGAAGAGAGTCAACATCCCGTCTTTTCTCGTCCGTACCGGCGATATCGTCGAAATGCGCGAGCGAAGCAGGAAGATTCCATCCGTCAACGAGTCTCTTGACGCAGTGATCCGCAAGGGCATTCCGGCCTGGCTCGAACTGGAAAGGGAGAATTTCCGCGGGAGCGTAAAGAACATCCCCTCCCGGGCGGACATAACGGAGCCAATCCAGGAACAGCTGATCGTAGAACTTTACTCGAAGTAGATCCTCCGGTCAGGAGAAGGGGGTAGTATGTTCCAGCGACATTGGAAACAGCTGATCAAGCCGCGCCGTATTGACGTGGCTACGGACACGGCCACGGGATTTTACGGCAAGTTCATGGCGGAACCTCTCGAGAGGGGGTTCGGGACCACGCTCGGGAACGCCCTGCGACGAGTTCTTCTTTCCTCCCTGCAGGGGTCCGCAATTGCTTCGGTACGGATCGAGGGTGTCCAGCACGAGTACTCCACGATTGTGGGAGTGGTTGAGGACGTCACCGATATCATCCTGAATCTAAAGGAGATACGGCTGAGGATGCATTCCCCTGAGCCGCGTATCATCACACTCGAGGCGAAGGGGCCGAAACGCGTGAACGCTTCGCAGATCAAGACCGATCCGATGGTGGAGATCCTGAACAAGGACCACCACATCGCGGAATTGTCCGAAAACGCCACCCTGAAGATGGAGATGACCGTACGAATGGGGAAGGGGTACGTACCCGCTGAGCGGAACCTGGAAGAAGGAGCCCCGATCGGAACGATTCCGATCGATGCCATCTTCTCTCCCGCGAAAAAAGTGAATTTCACGGTTACGAACGCCCGCGTGGGGCAGCAGACGGATTTCGACCGGCTTACCCTGGAAGTATGGACCGACGGGGCCATACTGCCCGCAGACGCTGTCGCCTACGCGGCGAAGATCCTCAAGGACCAGCTGACGGTCTTCATCAACTTCGACGAGGAAGTGGAGGCACCGGAGGAGATCGCGGTGTTAGAGGAAGGGGCGGTCAACGAAAACCTGTACAAGCCGGTCGAGGATCTCGAGCTTTCGGTAAGGGCATTCAACTGCCTGAAAAACGCAGAGATCAAGTACATCGGCGAACTGGTGCAGAGATCGGAGCAGGAAATGCTCAAGACGAAGAACTTCGGGAAGAAGAGCCTGAACGAGATTAAGGACGTTTTGCACGAGATGGGTCTTTCGCTCGGGATGATGGTGGAAGGGTTCTCACCGGATAGATTCACCCCTCCCCGCCAGGAAGACTAATTATCATACGACACGCGAGGACGCCCTATGCGCCACGGCATTGCCCACAGGAAGCTGGGACGTAACCCAGGCCATCGGAAAGCTCTGTTACGCAACATGATGAACGCGCTCGTGCGCTCGGAAAGGATCGAGACCACCGTTGCGAAGGCAAAAGAAGTGCGCAGACTCGCGGATCGACTGATAACGCTCGGCAAAAAGAACAGCACACATGCGAGAAGGCGTACGTTCTCCCTTTTGAGCGACAAGAGGAACACGGAGAAGATCTTTGCCACCCTCGCGACTCGGTTCGCCGGAAGGGAAGGGGGGTACACCCGGATTGTGCGAACGGGGTATCGCGCCGGAGACGGATCCGAAATGGCGATCCTCGAGTATCTGCCCGCGGAAGAGAAAGCGACGAAGGCGAAAAAGGGGAAGAAAAAGAGAAAGGCCATCATCGGCAAGGCGAAGCCGGAGACCGAAGCGGCCGCCGTCGCCAAACCCCCGAAAAAGACGAAAAAGGCGACCGCAAGGAAAACCGCGCCCCCCCGGGAGCAGAAGGAGCGTTCCGAAGGGGCGAAGGGCAAACCCGTGAGAAAGCGCGGGAAGAAGGAAGAGCCCGAATAGGGTGCCGAAGAAAACAAATCCCGGGAAACGGGAATCGCAACAAGCGGCCTTCTTGGGCCGCTTTTTTTTTCCCCGCAGAACGCCTTGGCAAGAAGAATCTCCTTGACCGGATGAGAGACCGCCTATAATATGATAATGAATTTCAAATTCATTTTGGAGTCATTCCCCCCCTTTGGAAGCCCTTCTAGAGCGAATCGACTCGGAAATTTCGGCAATCGGCGGAAAGCGAAGCAAAAGCCGGACACAGGTGATTGAAGCCTTCTTCCGGGCGGGGACGCACGTGACCGTGGAAGAACTTACCCACGCCGTCCGCAAGCGGAATCGTTCCGTGGGATATGCGACGGTTTACCGAACGGTGAAACTTTTAGCCAGGCTTGACTACGTAAAAGAGCTCGATTTCGGGGACGGGCAGAAGAGGTACGAGAGTAACCTCGTGGCCCATCACGACCATCTGGTGTGCCAGGAGTGCGGGGTGGTCTCCGAATTCAAGGAACCAAAGATCGA
>DATHRT010000086.1:0-21126 GCA_035464915.1 Candidatus Limnocylindria bacterium | reverse complement strand
AAAAAAGATTTGACTTCTACAACCCCAGGTATAAATTGTTTTCCAGGTATACCTGGTAATCTGGTTCGCCGAAAAGGAGGCGGCGGGGGGACGCTGTTCGTTGACTAGTTGAAAATGAAACGAGACGACAAGGGAACCTATTAAGGAGGACGAAGAATGAAATCGCGGATCCGATATATGCCAGACGAAATATTAGCGATAATCATTACGGCCACGATCGCGCTTTCCATGATCGTTATTATCATAAACGTATCGCGTGTAATTTCCTGGTTACGTCTCTTGCCGTGGGTAGACTGATCCCTACCAAGGAGGTCACGGTAAAGAACCCCCCGGCGTTAAAAAAAGGGGTTACGGCTTTTCACCGTAACCCCCTGTTTTATTTGGAGCGGGCGACGGGATTTGAACCCGCGACTTCAACCTTGGCAAGGTTGCACTCTACCACTGAGTTACGCCCGCGTCGGGACCTCGATTCTAAGAGAATCGCCACCGCGTTGTCAAGAAATCGGTCCGGCTCCCCTACTACTTGAAGATCTCCTTGACGAACCTGAGGAAATAGTCCAGCCCCGACAACGCCGTCAGGATCAGGCCGGGCACCAGGAACAACATCCCCAGAAGGTGGAAGTCGATCCCCATCAGGGGGTAGTTGAGGATGAGGGCCCCGACCCCGATGGACAAAATGATCGTCTTCGCCTTCCCCAGGGGGGAGGCCGCGATGACGAGCCCCTCGGTGGAAGCGACCCCGCGGAGCGCCGTGACGCCGATCTCCCTGCCCACGATAATGACCACCATCCAGGCCGGCACCCTGCCCGAAGGGATCAGCATCACGATCGACGCGCAGACCAATAGCTTGTCCGCCAGCGGGTCAAGCAGCTTCCCCAGGGAGGTGACCATCTGGTAGCGCCTCGCGATATAACCGTCGAACAGGTCGGTGAAGGACGACACGGTGAACAAAATTGTCGCCGCCACCGACCGGGACAGGGGGATGTCGCGACCATCCGGAGTGTACAGAAGAAGCACGACGATCGGCACGGAGAGAATCCGGATAAGGGTAAGAACGTTGGGCGGGTTGAGCCGGCTGTTTCCGTTCATTCGAGGGACTGGTATTGCTGGTAGTAATTCATCACCCTTTTTACATAGACACGGGTTTCATCGTACGGGGGAATGCCGCCATACTTCTTCACCGCCGCGGGGCCGGCATTGTAGGCGGCCACTGCGTGGACAAGATTCCCGCCGAACGTCCCCAGCAATTCCTTGATGTACCTGACCCCCCCCTCGATGTTCTCTATCGGATCGAAGGGGTCGGTGACGTTTAGCCGCTTCGCCGTGAACGGCATGAGCTGCATCATTCCCTGCGCCCCCTTGGGCGACACGGCGAGCCGCTCCCCGTTTGATTCGGCCTTGATGATTGCCTTGATCAGGGCGGGGGGCAGGTTGTTCGCCCGGGAGCACTGTTCGGCGTACGCCATCATCCAGGCGTTCTCCCTCCCCCTGGACCTCCGCGCAGGAGGGGCCTTGGGGGCCTCCCGGAGGTAGAGGTCCGCCTTCATGCCGCCCGGGGTGTTGGTGAAGTGTACGACCCCGTCCTGGTCCACATACCGGTAGATATCCCCCCAAATATCCATTGGACAAAAGAAGACGGATATGATTAAAAATATGCGTAAATACTTCATATTTCCGCATTTTAGTAGACTCGCATTTGCCTTGTCAATCGGGATGAGGTCCCGCGGGAGACGGTAAATGGAAAAGCATTCCCATTTCCTGGTCGTCGGAAGCGGCATCGCAGGCCTGAGTTTTGCGCTCCGCGCGGCCAGGAAGGGGTCGGTCACCATCATCACGAAAAGGGAAGCCTCCGAGTCCAGCACGCAATACGCCCAGGGCGGTATCGCCACCGTCTGGAGCGGCGAGGATTCGTTCGAATCCCATATCGAGGACACGCACCGGGCGGGGGCCGGCATCTGCCAGCCCGACGTGGTCGACATGGTCGTCCGCGATGCTCCCGAAAGGATCCGGGAACTGATTGAGTGGGGGGTCCGGTTCACCCGCGGGGTCGGGGGGAAGAAGTTCGACCTCGGGCGCGAGGGGGGCCATTCGAAGCGCCGGATCTTCCACGCCCGGGACCTGACCGGACGCGAGGTGGAGCGGGCGCTGCTCTCCCGGGCACGCGCCAATCGCCGGATCCGGATCTTCGAGAACCATGCCGCCATCAACCTCATCACCCGCCACAAGGTGGAGTCGTTCGGGCGCCGCAAGGAAGACGAGGTGATCGGATCCTACGTCCTCGACCTGAAGACGGGGAGGATCCACACGTTTCTGGCGGACGCCACGATCCTTTCCACGGGCGGGTCCGGCAAGGTCTACCTGTACACGAGCAACCCCGACATCGCCACCGGGGACGGCATCGCGATCGCATACCGGGCCGGGGCGACAATCGCCAACATGGAATTCGTTCAGTTCCACCCCACCTGCCTTTTCCACCCGCACGCCAAGTCCTTCCTCCTCTCGGAAGCGATACGCGGCGAAGGGGGAAAGCTGCTCAATCGGGCGGGCAGGCAGTTCATGAAGGGCGTGCACCCCATGAGGGAACTCGCCCCTCGCGACATCGTCGCACGAGCGATTGACGCAGAGCTGAAGCGGACGGGGGAGGACTGCGTCTACCTCGACATCGCACACAAGGGGGCCGCCTTTATCCGGAAGCGGTTCCCGCACATCCACAAGACATGCCTTTCCTTCGGGATCGACATCACCAGGGACCCGATCCCAGTCGTCCCCGCGGCGCATTACCAGTGCGGCGGCGTCCGGACCGACATGAACGGGGAATCCGACATGCGGCGGCTCTTCGCCATCGGGGAATGCGCGAGCACCGGCCTGCACGGGGCCAACCGGCTCGCCTCCAACTCCCTACTCGAGGCCCTCGTCTTCTCCGACCGGGCGGTCGCGCGGGCCGCCCAGGCATATGCCGGGAAGCTGCGCCCCAAGGTCCACGTGCCCGAATGGGACCCGGGGAATGCGCAGGATTCGGACGAGGCGGTCGTAGTCTCCCACAACTGGGACGAGATCCGCCGGATGATGTGGAACTACGTCGGCATCGTCCGCTCGAACAAGAGGCTGGAACGGGCGCTCGACCGGATCGAACTCCTGAAAAAGGAGATCTCGGAATACTACTGGAACTTCAAGGTGACGGGGGACCTGCTGGAACTTCGCAACATCTGCACTGTTGCGGAGCTGATCATCCGGTGCGCCATGCAGCGGAAGGAAAGCCGGGGGCTGCACTCCACGATCGACTACCCCTACCTCGACGAGGAGCACGGGCGGAAGGACACTCTCATCCGGCGTACTTGGTTTTAACGGGCTAGTCCCAGACCAGCACGGCGCGACCCTGTACCCCCGAGAGGACCAGCTTGAAACGGGGCGCGGCAATCGTCGCCTCCACCTTCTCCCCCGCCTCCTTGGGAAACGCCACTTCGTAGGCCCGGTACCAGGTGCCCGAGTAGGGGAAGAAGCGCGACACCTCCTCGGGCCGCAAGGATGTCTTCCTCACGTAGACCGGCGAAAAATCCCTCTCGTCCGCCCGCACGAGGTGGAGGGTCCACAGGGTCTCTTCCTCGTCGAGATCGTTCGCCCGGTCGTCAGGGGTAAAGAGGGCGACGAAGAACCGTTCGTACGTTTCGGACTCCCCTCCCCACCGGTCGATCATCCGTCCCTTGCGTTCCGAATCGAGGTAGTAGATGTTGGCATACTCCTCCGAAAATGCCCGGACCCACTCGGGGGAAAGCCACGTGGAGGAAAGGATAAACCGCGTTTCCAGCCCGTCGTGGACTTCCCTGGTGCGCGTAAACACCTCGGTGGTGCGCGCGTACCGCTTCGAGCCGATCACCTTTTCGTAGAGCTGCATCACGCGGGTCCCGCAGCCGGCGGACAGGAAAGCGAATGCCGCGAATACTCCCGCGAGGAGGCAGACCTTTCGGCGCATGCGGCCCTCAGGCATTTTCGACGTCCTCTTTCCGGAACATCGGCTCAAGTCGGTAGCCCTTTTCCGAAAGGAACTCCGCCCCGCCCTCGTTGCGGTCGACGAGGCAGAGCACCCGGGCAACCACCAGGCCGACCTCCTCGGCCCGCTCGATCGCGCGGAGAGTGGATGCCCCGGTGGTGACTACGTCCTCCACGATGGCCACCTGCATGCCGGACCTCAGGTTCTTGATCCCCTCGATCCACTGCGCGGTGCCGTGTTTCTTGGGTTCCTTCCGGATGATGAAGGCGGGGATCGGAGTGCCCCGGAGGGCGCTGGTCAGGGATACGGCGGTCACGATCGGGTCCGCTCCCAGCGTGATCCCCCCCACCGCGTCGGGCATTCCGTCCTTCGCGAGCATCTCGCAGAGGATCCTCCCGGTCAGGACGGCTCCCTCGGCGTCGAGCGTCGCCTGCTTGCAGTCGATGTAGAAATCCGATTCCCGCCCCGAAGTGAGGATCACTTTCCTCTTCTCGTAGCTTTTCTCCTTCAGGATGGCAAGAAAACGCTCCCGGTCACCGCCCATCGTTACGCCCCCGGTCGTGATGAAATCCGAACCATGCGATCAGATCCTGACGGATCCGCGAAACAGCGGGAGTTGCTCCTCGATCTCCTGGACTTCGAGCGGCACCATATAGTCGCCCGTAAAGCAGGCGTCGCAGTACCCCTTTCCCTCATTGGGGACACAAGCATGAAGACCCTCGGCGCTCAGGTACGCCAGGCTGTCGGATGTAAGATATGTGTTGATCTCCTCCAGGGTGTGAGTCGCACCGATGAGGTCGCGTCGCAGGGGCGTGTCGATTCCGTAGAAACACGGGTGGGTCGTGGGGGGGGAGCTGACCCTCACGTGGATCTCCTTCGCCCCGGCGTCCCGGATCATCTTGATGATCTTGCGCCCTGTCGTCCCGCGCACGATCGAGTCGTCGACCACGACGACTCGCTTCCCTCCCACCACGTCCCGGACTACATTTAGCTTGATCTTCACTCCGAAGTGCCGGATCGATTGCTGCGGTTCGATGAAGGTCCTTCCCACGTAGTGGTTTCGGATCAGCCCCATCTCGAAGGGGATGCCCGAAGCCTCCGAGAAACCAAGCGCCGCGGGGACGCCCGAGTCGGGGACGGGGATGACGATGTCCGCGTCCACCGGGCCCTCCATCGCAAGCTGGCGGCCGAGGCGCTTGCGGACCTGATAGACCGATGATCCGCCGAAGATCGAGTCGGGGCGGGCAAAATACACATGCTCGAAGATGCAGAATCGGGGCGGAGCGGGAAAAAAGGGGCGGGACGTGCGGGCGCCGCGCTCGTCGATCACGATCATCTCGCCCGGCTCCACTTCCCGGAGAACTTCCCCCTCGATGAGGTCCAGCGCGCACGTCTCGGAGCAGAGGACGTACCCCCCCTTGATCTTACCGAACACGAGGGGCCGGATCCCGTGCGGGTCCCGCACCCCGATAAGCTTGTCCCGGGTCAAAAAGACGAGCGAATACGCCCCCCGCACGCGGGACAGGGCGTCCACGATCCTGTCCTCGAGACGGTCGAGACTCGAGCGGGCGATCAGATGAACGATGACCTCCGTGTCCATCGTCGACTGGAAGATCGATCCCTGCACCTCGAGTTCACTCTTCAGCCGGTGCGCATTGACCAGGTTCCCGTTATGGGAGATGGCGATGGAGCCTCTTTCAAAATCGACGACAAACGGCTGTGCGTTCTTCAGTTCGGACGTCCCGGTCGTGGAGTAGCGCACATGCCCGATGGCGATATTGCCGGGCAACCTCGCGAGGATGTCCTCGGAAAAGATGTCGGCGACCAGCCCCATCTCCTTGTGGAAGATAATGCCCTCGCCGTCGGAGGATGCGATCCCCGCGCTCTCCTGCCCCCTGTGCTGGAGCGCATACAGTCCGAGATAAACGAGGTTCGCGGCCTCCGCGTGGCCGTACACCCCGAATATTCCGCATTCCTCGTGTATTTCCGGCAGCATCTCCGTCACGCTTTCCCCGACACCTGAATCTATTGTATTACGGAACTTCCCGTTGTCTGTGCTTCCGGTGTTTTTCTTCGGCAGCATTTCCGGGAGCGAGACATGCATGCGCGCTTTCATGGGTAGCAGGACCCCCTGCGGCACGAATCTGCAGACTGCCGGCAGGCGCGGCAATAACGCCTGCGTCCGTTCGGCCAGCGTCAGAATACGCGGTCGAAAATGGCGTCTATGTGCTTCAGGTACTGCTTTCCGTCGAACAACTCCCGGAACTCCTCCCGGCTCATACGCGACCGGACCTCGCGGTCCTTCCATAAAAGCCCTGCGAGGTCCTTCTCCTTCCGCCACGCCTCCATGGCCGACTTCTGAACAATCTCGTATGCCCGTTCGCGCGACACGCCCCGGGCGGCGAGCGCCAGCATGACCCGCTGGGAGAACAGAAGCCCGTGCGTCCCGGCGATGTTTTTCTTCATCCGCTCCGGGTTCACGACCAGCGTCTCCATGATGTCATGGAAACGCATCAGGGCGAAATCGAGCACGATGGTGGCGTCCGGCGCGATCACCCGCTCGGCCGAGGAATGGCTGATATCGCGCTCGTGCCAGAGAGATACGTTCTCGAGGGCGGTGAGCGCGTACCCCCGTAGGAGGCGCGCGAGCCCGCACAGGTTCTCGGACAATACCGGGTTACGCTTGTGGGGCATTGCCGAGGACCCTTTCTGTCCTTCCGAGAAGTGTTCCTCCGCCTCCCGGACTTCGGTCCTTTGCAGGTGTCTGATTTCGGTGGCGAACTTCTCGAGGGATGCGCCGACGACGGCAATCGTGGCGAACACCTCGGCGTGACGGTCCCGCTGCACAACCTGGGTCGAAACGGGGGCAGGCCGCAACGACAGCTTGCGGCAGACGTACTCTTCCACCGACGGATCGATACTGGCGAAGGTGCCTACGGCCCCCGAGAGTTTCCCCACCGAGATCACCTCCCGGGCTCGCTTGAGGCGGGCGATGTTCCGGCGCATCTCGTCGGCCCACAGCGCCATCTTCAGGCCGAACGTCACCGGCTCGGCATGAATGCCGTGGGTGCGTCCGATCATCACCGTGTCCTTGTGCTCGAACGCGCGCTTCTTAAGGACCTCGAAGACCTTCTTCGCATCCCGGATGAGGAGCGTGAGGGCCTGTCGCATCTGCACGGCGAAGGACGTGTCGAGGACGTCGGAGCTGGTCATCCCGACGTGGAGGAACCGGGAATCTTCCCCGACGTGCTCGGCGACCGAGGTGAGGAAGGCGAGGACATCGTGCTTCACCCGTTTCTCGATCTCGTTGATGCGCGGGACGTCGAACTTCGCGTTCTTTTTGACCCGCGCGAGGGCGTCGGCGGGAATCAGGCCGTCCCGGACCATCGCCTCCATGGCGAGGATCTCGATGTTTAGCCAGATCCGGAAGCGGTTTCCGGCCTCCCAGATCCTTCCCATTTCGGGCCTTGTGTACCTTTCGATCACGTCGCCCCCCCCCTACCCGGTATGCCCGAATCCCCCCTCGCCCCGAGGAGTCGGGTCGAGGCTTTCCACCTCCCGCCATGTCGCCCGGACGACGGGGGTGAAGACGAGCTGCGCTATCCGGTATCCCCGCCGGACGGAAAACGGTTCGTCACCGAGATTGGCCAGGACCACGCAAATCTCGCCCCGGTAGTCGGAGTCGATGGTGCCGGGCGAATTCAGGCACGTGATGCCGCTTCGGATCGCCAGGCCGCTCCGGGGCCGTACCTGGCCTTCCACCCCGGGAGGAATCGCCACCGAAATCCCCGTCGGGATGAGCGCCCTGCCCAGGGGGGGGATAATGATCTCCCCCTCGATATCGGCCCGCAGATCCATCCCCGATGCGCCCACCGTCTGATAGCGGGGCAACAGTTCCCTGCTGCCCTCGCGAACGAACCGGACGGGGATCGAAGGACCGGTCGCCATCCGTCAAAAGGATAGCGCGGACGCATCCGCCAGGTCGCCTACGGCGGCAAGCGAAAAACGTTCCCGGAGAAGCATCCTGGACGCAAGGTCCCGGACCCCGTCCAGCGTTACCTCTTCCACCTTCCGTATCTCATCCATGGGATCCTCGAGACGTCCGAGGAACATCTCGCTCATCGCCAGCCGGGTCATGCGGAATCCGGGGCTCTCCATGCTCAGCAGCATGCTCCCCTTGATCAGTTCCTTGGCCAGGAGGACCTCCTCCTCCGACACCCGGCCCTCCGAAAGATCCGAGAGGACCTCTCCGATCACTTTCAGCACGTCCGCGGCCTTGTCGGGCGTCGTGCCCGCGCAGATCTTCAGGATCCCCGTGTCGGCATAGGAGGAGAGGGAGGAGAAGACGGAATAGGCAAGGCCGCGCTTCTCGCGGATCTCCTGGAAAAGCCGGCTGCTCATGCTGCCGCCGAGGATCGCGTTCAGGACGTGTGCCGCGTATTTCCAGTCGCTCGCCCGGGACACCCCGGGGGCACCCAGGCACAGGTGGATCTGTTCGATCGGCCTCCCCCGCAGGAAGACCCCGCGCTTCGGGGCCGGAGGAGGCTCGGGGACGTGGCGTTCCCCCAGGCGAAGGGACCCCATCACCCTCTGGAACTCGTCCACGACACGCTCATGCGGGAGGTTCCCGACCACGGAAACGATCACCCCGCGCCGCCAGAACCGGTCCCGGAAATACTCCGTGACGCGCTCCCGCGTCAGCGCGGCGACGTTCCCGGACGTTCCCTGGATCGGAAGCCCCAGCGGATGCCCTCCCCAGTACGATGCGTGGAAGAAGTCGTGCAGCAGGTCCTCCGGACTGTCCTCGACCATGAGAATTTCCTGGAGGACGACGTCCTTCTCGCGGTCAAGCTCATGACCGTCAAACAGGGAGTTCAGGTAGATGTCCGAAAGAAGGTCGGTGACCAGGGGAAAATCTTTGGTCAGCACCTTTGCGTAGAAGAAGATGTACTCCCGGTCGGTGTAGGCATTTATGGTCCCGCCGACGGACTCGATTTCCCGGGAAATGTCGATCGCCCTCCGGCGCGCAGTTCCCTTGAACAGCATGTGCTCGATGAAGTGGGCGATCCCGTTTTCGGGGGGGGATTCGCCCCGGCTGCCTCCGGATATCCATACCCCCACGGTGGCGGAGCAAAGGTACGGGACGTTCTCGCTCAGGATGGTGACGCCGTTGCCGAGGACCGTCTTCGCGACCGTCATGACATCGCGCCCGCTGGCAGCACCTACCGCCTCCCCTGCCTCCGGCCCCCGGGATCCCGGTCGCGACCCCCGCGCCCCCCTCCGCTGGCACGTTTCTCCGGGCGTCTCGTGCCGTCTTCCCCTTCGGTCCGGCCGCCGGCATCGGGCTCGATGTTGGGATTTTCCCCTTCCTTCTCGAACTCCTTGTGCGTCAGGCGGATCTTCCCGTCCCGGTCGATCTCAAGGACCCGAACGGTCACATCGTCGCCCTCCTTGTAGATGTCGGAAACAGCCCGGACCCGGTTCTTGCTGATCTGGGAGATGTGGAGAAGACCGTCGGTTCCGGGGAAGAGCTCGACGAACGCGCCGAACTCCATGATCCGCCGGACCTTCCCCTCGTAGACCTTCCCGACCTCCGCCACCTGCACGATACCCTCGATGATGGAGATGGCCGCCTTCGCGGACTCTGCGTCCACCGCGGCGATCTTCACGGTCCCGTCGTCCTCGATGTCGATCTTGACGCCGGTCTGTTCCTGGATGCCGCGGATCACCTTCCCTCCCGGTCCGATGATCTCGCGGATCTTATCGGGTTTCACGTGCATCACGTAGATGCGGGGCGCGTACGGCGAGAGTTCGGGACGCGACTTGTCGAGGACGGCATTCATTTTCTCGAGGATGTGAAGGCGTCCTTCCCGGGCCTGCCGAAGTGCCGCCAGCAGGATCTCCCGGCTCACGCCCCCGATCTTGATGTCCATCTGGATCGCCGTGACCCCTTTCGCTGTCCCGGCCACCTTGAAGTCCATGTCCCCCAGGTGGTCCTCGTCTCCGAGAATGTCGGATAGCACAGCGATCTGGTCCCCCTCCTTGATGAGGCCCATGGCGATGCCGGAGACGCCACCCTTTGTGGGAATCCCCGCATCCATCAACGCCAGGGACGCCCCACACACGGTGGCCATCGACGAGGAACCGTTCGACTCGAGAACCTCGGCCACGAGGCGTATGGTGTAAGGGAACTCGAGCGCGTTGGGGAGAACCTTCGACACCGCCCGCTCCGCGAGCGCGCCGTGCCCCACCTCGCGGCGGGCCGGGCCGCGGAGCATCTTCACCTCCCCGACGCTGAAGGGGGGGAAGTTGTAGTGAAGCATGAAGGCCTTGGTGGAATCGCCCAGGAGGGAATCGATCCGCTGCTCGTCCTGGGAGGTGCCCAGCGTGGAGGTGACGAGAACCTGGGTCTCCCCCCGGGTGAAGATGGCGGATCCGTGGGTGCGCGGGAGCACCCGGACCTGCGATTGGATGGTCCGGACCTCCTCGAGGCCGCGGCCGTCGATCCGGTGCTTCTCGGATAGGATCTTCCCGCGGACGATCCTCTTCTCGGTTTCCTTAAAGGCGTTCGCGATGAGCGTCGCCTTCTCCAGACGCTCCTCCTCGGAGAACGCTTCACGGGTTGCCGCGGCGATCTCCTCGATTCTCTTCCGCCGCTCCTGCTTGGCCAGGATTTCGTAGGCCGCACGCAGGTCGTCGGCCGCCACATCCGCGATCTTGCGCAGATCCTCCTCGCCAAGTTCCTTCTTCTCGAAGGCCACCTTCGGACTGCCCCATTCGCGGGTCATCATCTCCTGGATCTCCAGGATGGGCGCAAGGGAGCGGTGCGCAAAGAGAATGGCGTCGAGGACCTCCTCCTCGGGAACCTCGGAGGCCTCCCCCTCCACCATCAGGATCGCATCCCTGCTTCCGGCGACGAAGATGTTGATGTCGCTCCGCGCCAGGTCGGGGATCTCGGGGTTGATGATCAACTCCCCGTCGATCCTGCCAACCCGGGCGCCTGCGATAGGGCCCTCGAAGGGGATCGCGGAAAGCGAGAGGGCCGTGGAGGCCCCGATCATGGCGAGCACCGCAGTGTCGTTCACCTTGTCGGCGGAGAGGACCGTCGCGATGACCTGGATCTCGTTGTAGAACCCTTTCGGGAAGAGGGGCCGGATCGGTCTGTCGATCATCCGGGAGGTGAGGATCTCGAACTCGGACAGCCTCCCTTCCCTCTTGAAGAAGCCGCCCGGGATCTTCCCGACGGCAGACGTCTTTTCCACGTAATCCACAACGAGAGGAAGGAAGTCGATGCCCGGGCGCGGGGTTTCGGATACACATGCGGTTACCAGGACCACGGATTCCCCGTACGTAACCACCGCAGCGCCGCCCGCCTGCTTTGCCAACTTCCCGGTTTCAATGGATAATTTTCTTCCAGACAGTTCCGTTTCGTACACGTTTCCCACTTGTCGTTATTCCCTTCTTGATGGCCCCTGCGGGGGCGAATTCTGGTGGATGGATTCCCTGACTACTTGCGCAGGCCGAGTGCTTCCACGACGGCTTTGTACCGAAGCGACTCCTTCGACTTCAGGTAGTCGAGCAGGCGCCTCCTCTGACCAACCAGCTTTAACAATCCCCGACGGGAATTGAAATCCTTTGAGTGGGTCTTCAGGTGGTCCGTGATCATGTTGATCCGCTCCGTGAGGAGCGCGATCTGCACTTCGGGTGATCCGGTGTCCAGTTCGTGGAGCCGGAACTTGCCGATGACGTCCTTTTTCTTCTCCATTACAACGCTCATTTCTCCCCTTCCTTTTCCATGATCACGCGCGTCGACTATGCAGATGATTTTCCTAATTTATATCATATCCCGGGTGGGGAAGTAAATTCATATGCCCCGTAAAATCCTCCATGTGCCGGAGGTAAGCCGCTCCACCAGCGCAACGGGACCTTCCTCCGCGGAGGTGAGAAGAACGACTCCCGTCTCCTGCCCCTCTCCTTTCCCCTCGAGCCACGGGGCGGGCGACCGCCCTTGCCGCACGGCCGCCGCTGCCTCCGGCGGGATCTCCCGCCGGGAAAATCCTTCCAGGGCACGCTCGATCGGAACCAGGGCGCCGTCCGCTTCCCCCCGCTTGCCGGACGCAACAAGGTCCGCGAGCAGGATCGAATCCTTGATCCGGAACGGGCCGCTCCTCAGGCGGCGCAGCTCCGAAACGGCCATCGGAACGCCCAGGACCCTTCCCAGATCCCGGGAAAGCGCCCGGACGTAGAAACCTTTCGTGCAGTGCAGGAAGGCCCGGAACCCCTCCTGCGACCACGAGAGGACCCTCGCCTCGTACACGCGCACTTTCCGGCCGGCGAGTTCGACGCTCTTCCCCTGACGCGCAAGCGCGTAAGCCCGTTTCCCGCCCACTTTGATCGCCGAATAGGCCGGGGGAACCTGTTCCCACTCCCCCACAAGGCCCGCGATCGCGGCCCGAACGGCGTCCTCCGTAGCGTTTCCCCCCGGGGCGACGCTGGTCTGCCGGCCGGCCGAGTCTCCCGTGTCCGTTTCGATCCCGAACCGGAAATAGACGTCGTATTCCTTCTCCTGAATGGCGAGATACCCGGCGATCTTGGTAGCCCTGCCCACGCAGACGGGCAGCACGCCGGTAGCGATCGGGTCGAGGGTCCCGGCATGGCCGCATTTCTTCTTTCGGAACACCCGCCCCACCCGCTCCACGGCCTGGAAGGATGTAATCCCGGACGGCTTGTCCAGAACGATCACGCCGTCAGCCGGCGTCACGGGAGATCAGCCTCCAGCATGCCGAATACCCGTCTTTTGACCTCGTCCAGGGACCCCGGGACGGTGCATCCCGCGGCATTGCGGTGCCCTCCCCCGCCAAGCGCGGAGGCGATGCTGGACACGTCCACCCTCCCCTTGGACCGGAGGCTCACGCGGAACTCCCCTTCGTTCTCCTCGCGGAACGACACGGCAACCTCGACGCCGGCGATGGAGCGGGGGTAGTTGATGAACCCCTCGAGATGGTCCTTCGTGGCGGAAAAATCGCGGAGATCCTTCTTCCTCGTCGTGACCGCGGCCACCCTGCCGCCCGCGGCCAGTTCCATGGATCCGAGGACCCTCCCGAGCAGCCCGAGTTTTTCGGCAGTATGTGTCTCGTACACCTTTTCCGCCACCTCCCACGGGTCGATTCCGATCCGGACCATGTCTCCGGCGACGTAGAAGGCTTCGGGGGAGGAATTCGAGTAATGGAAGGAGCCGGTGTCGGTCAATATCGCCACATAGAGGTTCATCGCGATGTCGTGGTCGATCACCAGTCCCAATGCGGAGAGAATGCGGTGCACCAGGATACCGGTCGCCGCCGCTTCGGGATCGATCAGGCAAAAATCGCCCTGCGCGTCGTTGGTGGCATGATGGTCGACGTTCACCATGATGGGGCACTTCCGCAGCTCGGTCCGGACCCGCCCGGTGCGTTCGGGCGACCCACAGTCGACGACGACGGCCACATCGTGGGTCGAACCGTCCGCCTCGAAAACGATCGTGTCGGCGCCGGGAAGGAAGACCAGGTTCCCGGGAATGGGGTCCGAGTTCAGCACCGTTGCCGTCTTGCCCATCTTTCGGAGAGCAAGAGCGAGCGCCAGCTCTGACCCGATGGCGTCTCCCTCCGGATTTTCGTGGCAGGCGATCAGGAACCGGTTTTTCTCCCGGAAGAGGCGGCAGATCGCCTCCAGGTCATTCCTCACGGGAGGTCTCCTCCGCCGCCTTCCGGAGAAGGATGTCGATCCGGGCGCCCTTCTCGAAGGAAGCATCGTAATGGAAGGTCACGTCGGGGGAGTACCGCATCTGCAGGACTCTGCTCAGCTCCTTCCGGATGTATCCCCGGGAGCGCCGGAGCCCGTCCCGGGCCGCGATCCGCTCCTCTTCCCCCCCGTGAACGGAGTAGTGAATGCGGGCGATCTTCAGGTCGCCGGTCATGGTGACGTCGGTGACCGTAACTCCTCCCAGCCCGGGATCTTTTGCCCTGTGCTGGAGGATCAGGGAAATCTCCTCCCGGATCCTCGCCGCCACGCGTGCCGGACGGTCTCCGCGCCCTTTCATGCTTCCCCGTCTTCCATCCGGAGAAGCTCGATTCGGCGCCCGGAAAGCTCGATTTCACCGTCCCGCCCCACCATGTCCGAGATCCGATCCAGGATCGACTGGGCCAGGCGGGCGTCCGTCGAGACGAGGGCCACTCCGATGCGTCCCCGCTGCCACAGGTCCTGTAGTCCGACCTCGGCCACGGAAACCGGGAACCCCGACCGGATCCGGCCCGTCAGGCTGCTCAGCCGCCTGCGTTTGTCCTTGAGGGAATCCGCTCCGGGAAACAGGAGGTCGGCCACCAGCACCGCGACCAGCATTCCCCCGCTGCCCCGCCCCACCGCAATCGTCTACAGAAGGGTCTCGGCGACCTTTTCCATCACAAACGCCTCGATCTGGTCGCCTACCTTGATGTCGTTGTAGTTTTCCAGCCCGAGCCCGCACTCGTACCCTTCGACCACCTCGCGGACGTCGTCCTTGAACCGTTTCAGCGAGGCGAGCTTTCCTTCATGGACGACCACGTTGTCGCGCAACAGCCGGACCGTTGCATTCCGGGTGATCTTGCCGGTGAGAACATAGCAACCCGCCACGGTGCCCAGCCGGGAGATATGAAACGTGTTCCGCACTTCCGCGCGGCCGACCGGCATCTCCCGGAAGGAGGGGTCGAGCATCCCCTCCATCGCCTTCCGGATATCCTCCACCACGTCGTAGATGACCGAGTAGAGCCGGACGTCGACCCGTTCCCGTTCGGCGAGATCCTGACCCTTGGGCTCCGGCCGCACGTTGAACCCGATGATGACGGCCGTGGAGGCCGAGGCGAGCATCACGTCCGACTCGGAAATCCCGCCCACCCCGGCGTGGATGACGTTCACCTTGACCTTCTCTCCGGAAAGCTTGTTCAGCGAATACAGGATCGCTTCCAGCGAGCCCTGCACATCCGTTTTCAGGACGATGTTGAGTTCCTTCAGCTCGCCTTCCTCAATCCTGCGATGAAGCTCCTCGAGGCTGAACGGGGGCCGGGCGATGACTTTCTCCCGTTCCTTTTCCAGGCGGTGCATCGCGATCTGGCGGACGGTCCGCTCGTCGCCCAGCACGGCGAACTTCTGGCCGGCCGCCGGAATGCCGTTGATTCCCTGGATCTCTACCGGGGTCCCCGTGGTGACTTCCGTAAGCCGCTTCCCCTTCTGGTTGATCAGGGCACGTACGCGTCCGTATTGGGTCCCGGTCACTACCGGATCCCCGACCTTCAGGGTGCCGTCCTGCACGAGAACCGTGGCGACGGCCCCGCGCCCCTTCTCGATCCGGGACTCGATCACCGTGCCTCGTGCGAGTTTGCGCGGATTTGCCTTGAGTTCGAGGATGTCCGCTTGGAGGAGGATGAGCTCGAGGAGGGAGTCGATGCCGGTCTTCTGTTTTGCCGAGACATTCGCATACAGCGTCTGGCCGCCCCATCCCTCGGGGACCAGCCCGTGCTCGGAGAGCTGCTGCCGGATCCGGTCCGGCTGCGCGCCGGGCTTGTCGATCTTGTTCACCGCGACGACGATCGGGACGCTTGCCGCCTTGGCATGGTCGATCGCCTCCACGGTCTGCGGCATGACACCGTCGTCCGCCGCCACCACCAGCACGACGATATCGGTGACCTGGGCGCCGCGTGCCCGCATGGCGGTAAACGCTTCATGGCCCGGCGTATCCAGCATGACGAGGGACCGGTTGTCGTGCTCTACCTGGTACGCACCAAGGTGCTGGGTAATCCCGCCCGCCTCCTGGTCGATCACGTTGCTCGCCCGGATCGCGTCCAGGAGCAGAGTCTTTCCGTGGTCGACGTGCCCCATGATCGTGACCACGGGTGGCCGGGGGACAAGATCCTCCTCCTTGTCTACCTCCTGATCGATGAGGCTCTCCATCTCGGGGGCGACGTTCTCCACTTCGAATCCGTACTCCTGGGCGAGAAGGCCTGCCGCATCGGCATCGAGGAGCTGGTTTACCGTGGTGGGCATTCCCATCTCGATCAGCCGCTTGATCACTTCGCCTGCCTTGATCCCCATCCGGTGGGCCAGATCCCCGACGGTGATGACCTCCTCGATCTTGAACACGCGCTTGCTTGCTTTCGGCGGGAGGCTGGAAGGGGCCCTCTTCTCCCGTACGGGCTTTCCCCTCCTTTTCTGAACGCGGGTCGGCTTGAACTGCCGCACCACGGCGGTTTCGGCCGGTGGAGTCTCCTCGGCGACGGGGGTGCTCTCCGGCTCCTCGACGATTTCCTCGATGATGTGCTTCTTCAGCACCCCCTTCTGGACTTTTTTCTCGTGAGGCTTGACCTTCTTCCATTTTTTTTCCTTCTCTTTCCTCTCCTCTTCGGCCTTCGAGGGAGGCGGGGCTTCCACGACGCGGATTTCGGGGTCCGCGGCCTTTTCCTCCGCCTCCGGCAAAATCTCCGGTTCCACCGGGACCACGGGAACTTCTTCCTGCGCGGCGGAGGATTCTATCGTCGCTTCCTCCGCTGCGGGCGCTTCTTCGTGGAGAGAGGGCGGCGGTTCGTCCGGGACTTCCGGTTCGGGTGCGCTTCGCCGCAACACCACCCTTCGCGACTTGCGCTCGAGCGACCCGTCCGCGTGCGTCACCTCGAGCGGCGTTTCCACAGGGGGGGGAGGCGATGCACCCTTCCGGAAGTGGTTTCTCACCTTCCCGACCAGGTCCCCCTCGACGTTGCTCGAAGCAGACTTCCCCTTCAAGCCAGCGCGTTCCAGGAACAGCAGGATCTCCTTGCTGCTCTTCATCCCGAGTTCCTTGGCAAGCTCCCTTATGCGAACCTTCTCCATCCACTCCCCCTGCAAGTCATCCTACTCTCCCATGATGCGCCAGGTCTCCCTCGGAGACAACTCCCACAGTGAAAACGAGTCGTCCGGACCATTTCGAATAACGGGCGCCCGCCCTTCAGGCCCCGTCCCTCCCTTCTTCCAGAGAGTCCGCCAGCGACGCCGCAGAGGCGCCCATTCGGAAGCGCCGGGCCCCCTTCGGCGTGCGGATTCTCCGCGCGAAACTCCCGATGCAGCCCGTGCCCAGGCAAAGGTAGATCCCGCGGCCGGGCTTCCTTGCCGCGGGGTCAGGCTCCCAGCACTCTCCGGGGCGCCCCGCAATCCGTAAGAATCCGTCCTTGTGCCCCTTCGCCCCGCACTGTACACACGTCCGCTCCGGGCGGTGACGATCAGGGTGAGGAACCATCCTCCGGCTTCTTCTCTGGGATCCCCTCCGCCTGCGGCACGTCTCCGTCGGCTCCTTCGGGAACAGGCGTTTCCGCATCCTCCCCCGCGGTTCCGGAGTTCTCCGGCCCCGCCTCCGGCGCCTCCAATCCCGTCGTGGGCGGTGCCTCCCCTTCGGGAGCTTCCCCTTCCGCAGTCGCGGGGGGAGCCTCGCCGGCGCCCTCCTCCTCGGTCTTCTTCGGTGCGAAGAGCCCCTCGGCCTTCTTGAGCGCGTCCTCGACCTGCCCTTCCGCCCGGACCTCGATCTTCCACCCCACGAGCTTGGACGCCAGCTTCACATTCTGTCCCCGCTTTCCGATCGCCAGAAGGAGCTGCTCCTCGGGGACGATGACTTCCATCATCTTCTCAGACTCGTTCACCAGGACGCGAATGATCTCCGCGGGCTGCAACGCGTTGCACACGAATTTCGCAGGATCCTCGTCCCAGGCAATGATGTCGATCCGTTCTCCCCGTAGCTCCTGCACGACGCTCTGGACCCGGGACCCTTTCATCCCGACGCACGCGCCCACGGGATCGACGTCCCTTTCCTTCGACTTCACCGCGATCTTGGTGCGGAACCCCGGCTCCCTCGCCACGCTCAGAATGGAGACGACGCCTTCGTAGACTTCGGGAACTTCCTGCTCGAAGAACTTGAGGATCACCCTTGGATCGGCCCGGGACAGCAGGATTTCCGGTCCCCGTGTCGTCTTGGTTACGTCCTTGATATAGGCCCGGATCCTGTCTCCCTGGCGATACCGTTCCCTCGGAATCTGCTCCGAGGGGGGCATCACGGCCTCCGTCCTCCCGAGATCGACGATGATTGTGTCGCGCTCGTACCGCTGAACGATGCCGTTGAGAATCTCCCCCTTGCGGGTGATGAACTCATTGTAAATGACTTCCCGCTCGGCATCCTTCACCTTCTGCATGATGATCTGGCGCGCGGTCTGGGCGGCGATCCGCCCCAGATCCTTTGTGCTCATCCGGAACCCGATGCTGTCGCCCAGCCGTGCCTCGGGATCCAGCTCCCTGGCTTCCGCGAGCAATATCTCCAGTTCCTCATCATTCACCTCGTCCACCACGGTCCGGAACTCGAGAACCTCGAAATCCCCCGTATCCTCGTCGTATGTGGCCTCGAGGCGCTTGCTCATCCCGTACTTCTTCTTCGCCGCGCTCTCCAGGGCGTCCTTGATCGCACCGATGATGATGGTGCGGTCAATCCCTTTTTCCTTGCCCAGCTGGTTGATAATCTGACCGATATCGAGAATCATCGTCTCCTCGTTCCTTTTCCGAATAATTCATTTTGGGGTACTACCAGGTTCGCCTTGCGCATCAACCGGTACGGCAGCCGGTAGGTCCTGCCGTCCCTGTCCAGTTCGATCCCCTCCTCGTCGCTGCCAAGCAGGGTCCCCCGGAAGTTCCGGCTCCCATCGACGGGAGCGGAAAGGGAGATTTTCACCCGCTTCCCCCTGCAGGCCGCGAAGTGCTTCGGCTGGCGGAGCCTCCGGTCCATCCCCGGAGAGGATACCTCCAGGGAGTACGGGCCGGCGAGGGGGTCCTCCACATCGAGAATCGCGCCGAGCTTCCGGCTGAACGATGCGCAATCGCGCAGCTGCACTCCCCCTTCCCTGTCGATAAAGACGCGGATAACCGAACGGGGGCCTTCCGCGGCGATCTCAACGTCGACGAGTTCGACCAGTTCGTCCTGTGCCACGTTTTCGGCAAGAACCGAGATTTTTTCCGAGTCGATCTTCATCTTCGTCCATCGAAAAAAAAAGCGGGCAACGGCCCACTTTCCGGTAAACCCATCCACGAAAAAAGTATACCCCCCCCTGGAGGGAAACCTCAAGGGTTTATTTCCACCTTGAGCCCGCCCCGGTAATCGGCGAGCTTCGCGATCTTCTCTTCCCGGAAAAACGCCTCCATCCCCTCGAGGATGTCTACGCATGCCCGGGGGTTCCGGAAGTTTGCCGTGCCGACCTGAACTGCCGACGCTCCCACCAGGAGAAATTCCAGCGCATTCGCGGAGCTCTGGATGCCGCCGATCCCGATCACTGGGATCCTGACGGCCTTCGCCGCTTCCCATGTCATGCGCAGAGCAACCGGCTTGATCGCGGGTCCGGAAAGCCCTCCCGTCACGTTCGACAGTTCCGGGCGCCTCGTCCGGTGATTGACCGCCATGCCGACGATCGTGTTGATCAGAGAGACCGCGTCCGCCCCGGCCCCCTCGGCAGCCTTCGCTATGCACGCGATGTCCGCCACATTCGGACTCAGCTTCACCCAAAGAGGCTTCCCGGTGCATCTGCGCACCCGCGCCGTGAGTCCCGCGATCCCTTCCGGAGTGGCCCCGAATGCCATCCCCCCCTCCCGGACGTTGGGGCAGGAGGCGTTCACCTCGATCGCCCCAAGGGAAGGGACCTCCGAAAGACGGCGGGCGACCGCCTCGTACTCCTCCTCCGTCTTCCCGTAGATGTTCGCGACGAACGTCGCGCCGAAATCTTGAAGACGCGGGACCACATCGACGATGAACCGTTCCACCCCGATGTTCTGCAGGCCGATCGCGTTGAGCATCCCCGCCGGGGTCTCCACGATTCGCCCGGGCGGGTTCCCCGCGGTGGGCGCGAGGGACAGCCCTTTCACGATGACCGCCCCCAGGCGGGAGATGTCGTAGAAGGGGGTGAACTCGAGGCCGTATCCGAACGTCCCCGAAGCGCTCAGGACGGGGTTTTTCACCCGCAGACCCCCCAGGGATGCGGAGAGGTCGGGGGTCACCATACGACCTCCTTCGCGTCAAAGACCGGGCCCTCACGACAGACCCGGCGGTATGCCGTCCGCTCGCCGTCCCACAGGGTCACGACGCATCCCCAGCAGACTCCGAATCCGCACGCCATGTGGTTTTCCAGCGCCACCTGCGCCGTGATTTCCCGTTGCATCGCCTCGACGGCGATTTCCTTGAGCATATCCCTCGGCCCGCAGGCGAGGATCGTCAGGCGCGAGGTCGCCTCCGGGGAGAGCGCACGCATCCGCTCCAGCACCACGTCGGTGACGCGGCCTTGGTAACCTGCGGTCCCGTCCTCGGTGCAGTAGTGCGTCCTACCCGGGGTCTTTCCCCCGGGGGTCCACTGCTTGGGAGGAAGATGCTCCCTTGTCCGGGCGCCGAGAAACATCTCGAACCCGTTCCGGCGGCGCGACAGGACTGCGGCGGCGGGAAACACCGAGGAGAACCCGACGCCGCCTCCCACCAGCCAGTACGTCCGGCCTGCCTGGACGAGGTCGAACCCGCGCCCGAGAGGAAGCGTGATGGACAGAGTCTCTCCGGGGTGAAGGCCCGACAGCAGGGCGGTTCCCCTCCCCACGACCTTATAGACGAATTCGATCTTCCCCTGCCCGCGCGTCCCTCCCGACCGGAACAAGGCAAGCGGACGGGGCAGAAGCGGGTCGTTCCCCGGCCACCCCGAGACCATCGCGAACTGGCCGGGAACGAACCGCAGAGGTTCGGGAATCGCGGCTTCGATGCGGTAAAAGATCTCCCCCCGCCCCTCGTTCCGCAGGATCCTGCCCGTGACGAACCGCGGGCGGTTAAACGGCATCCTCTTCCCCGATCTCCCGCGAGAACACGATCGCATCCTCCCCAGTGTCCGTGTAGTACCCTTCCCTGATGCTTACGAAACGAAACCCTTCCCGCCGGTACATGCGGATCGCCTGCTGATTGCTCAGGCGCACCTCGAGGTAGATCCTCTTTGCCCCGGCATGCGCACCCCTGCGGATGCACTCCTTGAGAAGGGACCGGCCGATTCCACGTCCGCGTGCGTCCGGCCGGACCGCGATGTTCAGCAGGTGGGACTCCTCCC
>DATHRT010000085.1:0-5588 GCA_035464915.1 Candidatus Limnocylindria bacterium | reverse complement strand
TGATGCCGCGTTCGACATCCAGGGGAATATCAAGAGCGGGGTGGTGACCCGGCTGTCGGGAGCAGGGCTTCGCTTCGGGTTCGACAAGGGCGGGGTACGCGAATCCCCGAACCTGCTCTTTACGAACCGACACGTGCGTTCCCTCCCGGAAGATGTGCACGTGACGCAGAAGATCCTTCGCGTGGTGAGCGCTCCCTTCGGAGGGGAGATCCCTTCGCGGTCGAGCCTCCCGGGCATCGTCACCTCCGAAGCCGCCGACAAGGAGGCGGCCGGGATTCTCGAGGAGCTGCTGCCGGGAACGAATCCCCGTCTGGCCATCCACGCAGGGACCACCTGGAATACCAAGAAGATGGATCCCGATTTCTGGGCGGGGGTCGCCCGTATCCTGCGCGACAGATTTCCCCGGATCGGCGTTTTCCTTTCCTGGGGAAACGAGGAGGAAAGGGAAGAGGCGGAGGAGATCAGAAAACTTGCCGGGGGAGCGGCGAAACTGCTTCCCCGCCTCGCTTTGCGTCAACTGGCGGCCCTTTACAAGGTCTGCGGGTACATGCTCGGGCCCGACACCGGTCCCCTCCACATTTCGGCGGCGGCAGGAGCGAAAACGGTGTCCATCTTCCGTGGGAGCGACGGGAAGTATGCGGCGCCGCGGGGACCCGGGCACCGGTTTCTCCAGGCTCCGCTTCCGTGCACCGCGTGCCAGATCAAGGGGAACAAGGTGTGCGAGCGGGACGCCGAGTGCCGGAAGAGCATCCCGCCGGAGGCCGCAGCCGCCGCAATGGCCGAACTCATGGAAGGTGTCCCGTGAAAGGGATCAGCGCGATCCTGATCACGAAAAACGAAGAGGAGAACATCGCGGATTGCCTGGCCTCCCTTGTCTTCGCGGACGAAATCGTCGTCGTCGATTCGGGGAGTTCGGACGGAACGCAGGAGATCTGCCGGAGGGACCCGCGTGTGCGGTGGCACACCGAGGAGTGGAAAGGGTTCGGCCCCCAGAAAAACAGCGCCCTCGAGAAGGCGGCGGGTCCCTGGATCTTCAGCATCGACGCCGACGAACGCGTGTCGGACGAACTGGCCCGGGAAATCGCCGGGCTCGATCTGCCTTCTCTTTTCGTCGACGGGTTTAGGGTTCCGAGAAGGAGCTATTTCGGGGACACCTGGGTGCGGCACGGGGGATGGTATCCGGATTATGTGATCCGTCTATGGCGCAAGGACAGGGGGAGATTCAACGACCGGAGGGTGCACGAATCCGTGCGCCTCGCCGGCTCCGTGGGGACGCTTCGGGGGGACCTCGTCCACTTTACCTACCGGGACACCGCGGACTTCCTGGAGCGGATGAACCGATACGCGGCTCTCGGCGCGGAGGAACTGCGGAGGGAAGGGGTCCGCGGGACGCTCCCGGACCTCTGGCTCCGTCCGCCGTTCACATTCGTTAAAATGTACGTCCTCAAGCGGGGGTTCCTGGACGGTGCGCTCGGGTTCCGCCTTGCGCTGCTCTACGCCCGGTACACCTACGCCAAATACGCGAAACTGAGGGCGCTTCATGGGGGATAGCCTTCGGGGGCGGGATGTCCGGTCGATCGTGGTGTTCAAACAGCGCCACATCGGGGACGTCCTTCTGTCCACACCGGTCTTTCGCGCCCTGCGGGTATCGTTTCCGGGCGCGTGCACGGCGGCGGTCGTGAACGAAGGGACGGAGGCGATGCTGTCCGGGAACCCGGACATCGACCGGATTGTGGTCTTCCACCGGTCCCGGAGGGACGCGGGAGGAATGGCACGCGGGAAAGAGGAACTGTCCCTCCTTAGGGAGATCCGTGCCTCCCGCCCCGATCTGGCCGTCCAGCTTACGGAAGGGGACCGGGGGGCGATCCTGTCCTTCCTGTCAGGCGCACGATTTCGTCTGGGGGTGTCTCCCGCAAGACCGGGGATGTTCGGCAAGGCGAGTCTGTTTACCCACATGTGCCCGCAGCCGGACCGGTATCGGCACGCGGTGCTCAGAGACCTGGACATTCTGGCGGAAGCGGGGATCCCCCCGGCCGATCCCTCCCTGCGGTTTGTTTTCTCCTCCGGGGACCGGGAAAATCTCGAGCGGAAGCTTTACCGGGCGGGAGTCCCCGGGGGAACGCCGTACGCGATCGTCCACCCCACCTCCCGGTGGACGTTCAAGTGCTGGACGGATGAGGGTGTGGCCGGAGTCGCCGCCCACCTGTCCCGAAAAGGGATCGTACCGGTGGTGACTTCGGGACCCGATCCGGCCGAGGTTGCCCAGGCGGATCGTATCGCAGCCCTATCGGGGGTAGCTTGCGCCTCGCTTGCCGGCTCCCTGACTCTCAAGGAGCTGGGGGCGGCGCTCGCATCGGCCCGTCTCTTCGTCGGGGTAGATTCCGCGCCGATGCACATCGCGGCGGCGGTGGGGACACCGGCGGTTGCCCTCTTCGGTCCCACGGGGGCCTACAACTGGGCCCCGTGGGAGGGGATCGACTGGGGGTACACGGCGGACCGGCCGGCGGGGACGCGGCATGTGGGACGCCACATCGTCGTGCAGAAGGAAGATGATCTCCTGCAGCGGGGGAAGGGCGAAGGCAGGCGCAACCCCGGCATGGAGGAGATCACCCTGGCAGAGGTGGCGGAGGCGGTCGACCGCATTCTTCTCACGGAGGCGGGACGGTAGCGTGTGGTCGATCGTCCACACGGAATGGTCGGACGGGTTCGGCGGCCAGGAGCACCGGATTCTTTTGGAGTGCCGGGAGATGATGCGGCGGGGGCACGAGGCCCTGATCGTCTGCCGCCCCGAAGCGCTCCTGCTGGTCAGGGCGAGGGAGGCCGGGATTCCCGTCGGGGCCGTTTCTATCCGTTCGTCCGCGGACATGGCGGCGGTCGCGGCGATGGTCCGGATATTTCGAAAACAGCGGGCGACCGTCGTCAATACGCACAGCGGCAAGGATTCGTGGGTGGGTTCGATGGCCGCGAAGATCGCCGGGGTTCCGCTGCTGATCCGGACACGCCACATTTCGGTTCCGATCCGCCGCGGTGTCTTTAATATGGTCTACCGATGGCCGGACGGGTACATCACGACCGCCGAGATGATCCGGGAGCACCTGATCGGAAAAGGGATCCCCGCGGACCGTGTCGTTTCCATACCGACCGGCGTCGACCTTGAAAGATTTGCGGCGGGGACCGACGGGAACCGGATTCGAAAGGAATTCGGCATTCCCCCGGGGATGTTTCTCGTTTCGATGATCGGGGTCCTTCGGAGCTGGAAGAGGCACGATGTATTTCTGGAATCCATCCGTCTTCTGAGAGAGCAGGGCGTGCCGGTGTGCGCTCTCGTGGCGGGAGAGGGTCCAAGACGGGAGGTGATCGAGGCGGAAATCGCCGGGAAAGATCTGGCCCGGACGGTCATCATGGCCGGTTACCGGGAAGACATATCGGAGATTCTAGCGGCCTCGGACGCGCTGGTCCTTACCTCGGACCGGTTCGAGGGGGTCCCGCAGGTGATTCTCCAGGCCATGGCGATGGCGCGGCCGGCGATCGCCTCCCCGGTCGGGGGGATACCGGAGGTGGTACTGCACGGGAAGACGGGATTGCTCTGTCCCCCGGGGGATGCGTCCGCCTATGCGGATGCGTTGGCGAAACTTGCCGGTGACCCGGATCTACGGGAACGCACGGGAAAGGCCGGGAAGGAGCTGGTCCTCTCCCGGTACACGGTTGCCACGATGTGCGACCGGACGGAAACCTTCTACTCCGGGATCGCTTCGTCCAAGGGGATCTCCAACGGATAACCGGGGTCCGCTCTCTTACCGGGAACCCGATTCTTCCGTTCGAGGGGCGGCCGTTTGCTCCGGCAATCGGCCGACGTATACGATATAGGGGGAGAACCGCTTCGTTTCCGGATGGCGGTCGGTCAGCCGGAAGATCATCCAGCAGGCCTTGGTGATTTTCTTCAGGACCTTGCGGAGTATGCGGAGCCGGAGGGGGCTGGAGACCGGGTATTTAAGCGCCTCCGTCGCGATCGAACCGAAGTACCCGACCTCGATTGTCCGGAACCCGGCCTCCCGGTGCACCCGGTCCAGGTCCGTCGCGTCCATGACGATGTGCATCCGGTAGACCTCCGGGTAGACCCGCTCCTGGATGCGCCCGGGCAACCCGGAGAAATTCGGGATCACCGTGAGGATGATCCCTCCCGGTTTGATCAGGTTTCTCATCCGGACCAGCGTCCCGACCGTGTCCTCGAAGTGTTCGATGAAGCCGTTGGAGAAGAGAATATCCGCCGTTTTCTCCAGATCTCCAACATCGGCAAACAGGTCACGCTCGTGCACCTCCCCCGGAATCCCTGCCTCTTCCAGCAGTTGGCGCGCCATGCGGCACCCTGTCGGGGAGTAATCGATGCCGGCTGCCCGGCATCCGAACATCCGGTGGGCATAGGGAAGCCAGGAAGACTGGGCGCACCCCACTTCGAGAAACGTCTGGCCCGACCTACCCTTAAGATGCCGGTGAAACAGGACATGAAACCGCTGGTGGGAATAGTTCCGGGGATTGAACTGGCCGGGGCCTTTCTTGAGAGACCAAGTCGATTCCCAAAACTCTCTTCCGGCCATGTCCCCGGAGATATTCGCCGGAGGGGTGTGAGACCCGGGATCATTCTGCTTCTGTGCAGTCATTTCGCCTCTCCGGCAATCCCTCAGGTTGCCTTCCTGAAAATGCTATCATTTCCGTCATGATGATGGCAGCAACCGGAAGATTCACGAGGAGGGGGACGGAGCACTCTTCTCACGATGGAATCCGGAGAATGTCTGCATGGCGGCAAGAGGGGATCTGTGTGGGGGCACCGGCAGAAAGGCGGTCGGTCCCTTGATGGAGAAGCTTCCGGCCGTCCCCGCGGAGGTGCTTTCCGCGCAGCGAGCCTTCCAGAACTCGCAGCAGTGGCACCGGTTCGCGTTCGAGATCTTTCCCGCTCCCTTCGGTAACGGTGTGCTTCTCGATGTCGGATGCGGAGGGGGTGGGGTTTCCGCCAGGGCTTCCGCTGCAGGGTGGAAGGTCACCGGCATCGACATTTCCCCGGGAAATGTGGAGTCGATGCGTGCCCTCGGGATGGATGCGGTGGTGGTCGATTTAAACGGGGACTTTCCGTTCGGCGATGGATCCTTCAGTTGCGTTGCGTTCATCGAGGTGGCCGAGCATCTCATCCAGGCGGAGCATGGATTCTCCGAAATTGCCCGCGTATTGTCTCCCGGCGGAAAAGTTCTGTTTACGACACCGAACAATGCCTCGTACCGGCGGAGGATGAAGGCGCTGAAAGGCCGGGCTCCCGACGACGAAGGGTATCATTTCCGGTTCTGGGTGAAGGAGCAGCTGGAGTCCAAGTGGGAGAACGCCGGCATGCGTATCGAGCTTGCCAACAGTTACGGGTATCTCCCTTTTGTGGATACCCTTACCTTCTACAAGGCCAGGACAGGCAAGAGGCGCATCTATCGGATCGGCAGGCGTTACGAGGCCCTGTTTGCGGACCGCTTTGTCTGGCTGTTGACGAAGAGATAGCGGAAGAGCCTGTTTTCGGCACGGAGGGGGCGTGGGAGTTGTAATCTCCTGTT
>DATHRT010000084.1:0-5885 GCA_035464915.1 Candidatus Limnocylindria bacterium | reverse complement strand
GCGGCGACCTGCATCGCCATGTCCTTGCCGAGCGCAACGAACTCCGCGTCGTCCGGCCCTGCGCCGAGGAGCTCCACCAGAACCCCGATCTTCCCCCCCGCGTGGATATAGGGAACGGTCACCCCACTGGCTCCCGCCGGCAAGGCAAAGCGCACGAAGCGGCGGAACGAGATCTTCTCCCCGATCTTCGCCACCTTCTCGTTGAGCATGGTTCCCAGGGGAACTCCCCCTTCCCCCGGGAGGAGCAGCGATTCCTCGACGCCCTTCGGTCCCTTCCCGTTCACCGTCGCGGCCACCTGCCTCGCAAACTCCTGGAAATCGTCGGTCTTGGCGACAAAGTCGGTCTCGCAGTTTATCTCGACAAGCGTCGCGGATTCCGCGGCGACGTAGGCGGTGACGGTCCCTTCGGAAGCGATCCTCGACGCCTTTTTGGCCGCTGCGGCCAGCCCTTTCTTCCGGAGCACATCGACAGCGGCCTCCGTGTCCCCTCCCGATTCGGTGAGGGCTTTCTTGCAATCCATCATCCCCGCGCCGGTCTTCTCGCGCAGCTCGCGTACCATTTCCGCGGTTATCTGCATCTTTCGTCCTCTCTCGGTCGAATGTCGGTCTTGTGGAGGTTATTCCTCCGCCGCGGCGGGAATCGTTCCGGCTGCGCTTTCCTCCGCAGTCTCTTCCTCCGTGGAGATGAGCGCCATCGTGATTTCCGGCGCTTCGGCTTCCTTGTCCGCCGCCGACGCCGTCTTCTCCGCGTACGCCGCCTTCCCCTCGATAATCGCGTCCGCGACCTTTCCCAGAAACAGCTTGATCGCCCGGATGGCGTCGTCATTTCCCGGGATGATGTAATCCACAAGGTCCGGGTCGCAGTTGGTGTCGACGATGGCGATGATCGGTATCGAAAGCCTCCTCGCCTCCAGGACCGCGATCTCCTCACGCGAGGGATCGACGACGAAGATGGCGTCGGGAACGCGCCGCAGATCCTTGATGCCGCCCAGCACCTTCTCCAGCTTGACGCGCTCCTTGGCGAGTTTCAGTACTTCCTTCTTGGGGAGTTTGTCGACCGTGCCGTCCATGGTCATGTCCGTAAGCTTCTGGAGCCGGTCGAGGCTCTTGCGGATCGTCTGGAAGTTGGTGAGCATGCCTCCCAGCCACCGGACGTTCACGTACGGAGTGATCGCGCGCTTCGCCTCCTCCTCGACGGCCTCCTGGGCCTGCTTCTTGGTTCCCACGAACAGGACCGTCTTCCCCTCCGCCGCCAAGTCCCGGACGAAATCGTAAGCGGCACGGAACATCTTCACCGTCTGCTGAAGGTCGATGATGTAGATCCCGTTGCGGGCGGTGAAGATGTACCTCTTCATTTTCGGGTTCCACCTCTTCGTCTGGTGACCGAAGTGGACCCCCGCCTCCAGCAGCTGCTTCATCGTGATAACCGAACCTTGCCCGTTTGCCATGTCTTCCCTTCCTCCTCGTTTCGGGGTTGTTCCTCCGGGCGTTCCGCCCTTCCCCATCCACCCCGGTCGAACCGGGGCACCCCGGGGAAAGTCCCGCCCGTGGGAGATAAACGGCTAACCTATCACATGTATCATAAACGATTCGGGATTCTCAAGAATTAATGGTCGCCCCTCACGTCCGGTAACCGGCGTTGATCCGGATGTAGTCGTGCCCCAGGTCCGAGAAGAAGACGAAATAGCTGCCCTTGCCCAGCCCCAGGTCCACGTCGATCCCGTACGCCTGTTTCCGGATCTTCGGGACCGCCCGGCGCACTGCCCGGGGGTCGATCTCCATGCCCCGGCGCATCACCTTCTCCCCCGCGAAGGACACCTCTGCGCGACCCGGGTCGATGGCGGCCCCGGACCGCCCGACGGCAGCGATCACGCGGCCCCAATTGAGGTCCGCTCCGAAAACCGCGGTCTTTACCAGCGGGGACGTCGCCACGGCGCGGGCGGCCGATTCCGCGTCCCTGTCGCTCCTTGCCCCTTTCACCGATATCCGCACGACACGCGTCGCCCCCTCCCCGTCGCGGACGATCATCAGCGCCAGGTCGAGCAGCAACTCCCGAAGCGCCCCGGCGAAACCGCTGAGATCCTTCCCCTCGAGCCGCGGGAGCGCGCAGGCCCCGTTGGCAAAAATCGCCGCCGTGTCGTTGGTGCTCATGTCGCCGTCCACCACAATCCGGTTGAACGACAGATCCACGGCCTCACGGAAGACCTTCCGGAGGTCGGCGGCGCGGACAACGGCGTCCGTAAACACGTAGGCGAGCATCGTGCCCATGCCGGGGGCGATCATGCCGGCTCCCTTCGCGATCCCCCCCAAAGTGATGGTTCCTCCGCAAACCCGGACTTTTCGCACCACGCGCTTCGGGTACGCATCGGTCGTGAGAATCGCATCGTTCGCCCGGGGGATCCCCGCAGGCGAAAGAGAGGCGCACAGCCGGGGGACCGCCGCCAGGATGTTTCCCACGGGAAGGGGCACGCCGATCACTCCCGTGGAGGAGACAAGAAGGGAACCGTCCGGGAGCCCGAGCGTCCTGCATGCTTTTGCGGATATCCTCCGGACCGCCGACAGCCCTTCCTTGCCCGTACACGCGTTGGCGTTGCCGCTGTTGGCGATCACGCCGCGCAAGGCCGACCGGGACGCAAGGCTCCTGCCCCATACGACCGGCGCCGCGGCGACCTTGTTCCGCGTGAAGAGAACGGCGGAAGTGCACGCACGGTCGCTCACCACGATCGCGAGATCGGGCTTTCTGTTCTTCCGGATCCCGCACCAGAGGCCGCCCCCCCGGAAACCGGGCACAACGATCTTCCCCGCGACGGACATCCCGTCACGCCCCCATGCCGCAGCACTTCTTGTATTTCTTCCCCGAGCCGCAGGGGCATGGATCGTTGCGCCCCACCTTCTTCGAGGAATGACGCTGGGTGGTCACCCCCGCACGGGAAATGTCCCCGCGGGAGAGGTTTACCCGGCGGGAGGGAGCAGGCATCGACCGCGCGGCCTTCTGGGGCTCTTCCTCCCGCTGAACCTTCACGTGGAAGAGTCGCTTGAGCGACTCCGCCTTGATCCGGAACACCAGATCGGCAAACATGTCGAATCCTTCCCGCTGGTACTCCTTCAGCGGGTCCTTCTGTCCGTATCCCCTGAGACCGATCCCCTCCTTGAGGTGATCCATCGAGAGCAGATGGTCCTTCCACAGGGCATCGATCGTGGAGAGGAGGAACATCCGCTCGAGATAGCGCATCGCATCCTCGCCGTACTCATCCTCCTTTCTCCGGTAGGCGGATCGGGCCTCCTCCACTATCCGGGCGGCAAGCTTCTCCCGGGTCAGCCCCTGCACCTCGCTCTCCGGAATCTCCAGCCGGTACCCGAATTGGGCGAAGGCGGCGTCCCGCAGGCCGGAAAGGTCCCACTCCTCCGGGTGCGTTTTCTCCTCCGTGAAGCGCTCGACGTGATCCTCGGCGACCTCCTCGGCCATTTCCATCACTACGTCCCGCAGACTTTCCCCCGAGAGAACATCCCTGCGCATGTCATAGATGACCGATCGCTGCTTGTTCATCACATCGTCGTACTCGAGGAGGTGCTTCCGGATGTCGAAGTTGTGGCCCTCCACCTTCTTCTGCGCGTTCTCCACCGCCTTGTTGATGAGGTTGTGCTCGATCGGCTCCCCTTCCTCCATCCCGAGCTTCTCCATGAGGGGGGAGATCCGGTCCGATCCGAAGATCCGGAGGAGGTCGTCCTCGAGGGACAGGTAGAACCGGGACGACCCGGGGTCCCCCTGTCGCCCCGCGCGGCCGCGGAGCTGGTTGTCCACCCGCCGCGACTCGTGCCGCTCGGTGCCGATGATGTGAAGGCCCCCCTTCTCCACCACCCCCTCGCCGAGCTTGATGTCCACTCCGCGCCCGGCCATGTTCGTGGCGATCGTCACCTTGCCCGCCTGCCCCGCTTCGGCGATGATCTGCGCCTCGCGCTCGTGGTGCTTGGCGTTCAGGACGTTGTGGGGGATGCCATGGCGGTTGAGGATGCCGGACAGGCGCTCCGACTTCTCGATCGATACTGTCCCGACGAGGACCGGCCTGCCCGCCTCGTGAAGGGCCAGGATCTCCTCATAGGAGGCCTGGAACTTCTCCTTCTCGGTGCGGTAGATCTGGTCCCGGAGGTCTTCCCGGATCATCGGCTTGTTCGTGGGAATAACCACCACGTCGAGGTTGTAGATCTGCTTGAACTCGACCGCCTCCGTGTCGGCGGTGCCGGTCATGCCCGCCAGCTTGTCGAACATGCGGAAGTAGTTCTGGAAGGTGATCGTGGCGAGAGTCTGGTTCTCGTTCTCGATCTTCACTCCCTCTTTCGCCTCCACGGCCTGGTGCAGACCGTCCGACCAGCGCCGTCCCGGCATCAGCCGCCCCGTGAACTCGTCCACGATGACGACCTGACCGTCCTTCACCATGTAATCGACATCGCGCTTGAAGAGGACGTGGGCCTTCAGCGCCTGGTTCACGTGGTGGAGGATCTCGATGTTTCTCGGGTCGTAGAGATTGTCGACGTTCAGAAGGCGCTCGATCTTGGGGATCCCCGAGTCCTCGTCCAGCAAGACGTTGCGCGCTTTCTCGTCTACCTTGTAGTCCTCGTCCTTCTTCATAAAGCCGACGATCGAATTGATCCTGGCGTACTTGTCCGTCGACTCCTCGGCCGGGCCGGAGATGATGAGGGGGGTCCGGGCCTCGTCGATCAGGATCGAATCCACCTCGTCCACGATCGCGTAGTGGAGGTCCCGCTGGGCCATATCCTCCCGGCGGAACTTCATGTTATCGCGCAGGTAGTCGAAGCCGAACTCGTTGTTCGTCCCGTAGGTGACGTCGCACCGGTAGGCCGCCTGCCGCTCCGTATCGTCCATCCCGTGTACGATCACCCCCACGGACATGCCGAGGAACCGGTAGATCGCCCCCATCCACTCCGCGTCCCGTTTCGCCAGATAGTCGTTTACGGTGACGAGATGGACTCCGCGCCCCGTCAGGGCGTTCAGAACGAAGGGGAGGGTGGCGGACAGGGTCTTCCCCTCACCGGTCCGCATCTCGGCGATTTTCCCCTCATGCAGCACCACACCGCCCACGAGCTGGGCGTCGAAGTGGCGCATGGCGAGAACGCGCCGGCTCACCTCGCGGACGGTAGCGAAGACCTCGGGCAGGAGCTGGTCCAGGGACTCTCCTTTCTCCAGCCGCTGACGGAACTCCGCCGTGCGCGCCGCCAGACGGTCGTCCGGGAGGTTCGCCACCGTGGCCTCGAGGGAATTGATCCGGTCGACGATGGGCCGCATCCGTTCCAGCACGCGCTCATTGGCCGTGCCGAACACCTTTTTTATGATATTTTGCAGCATCGAAGAGATCCTTATATTGGCTGCCGGCTCTAAAAAAAAACGCCCCGACGGGGAGGCGCCCCGGGAGCGCTAAGTACTCCGTTTCCCGATCTGTGAAGGGGAGTACTTGGCGACTGCGCCCTTTCCCTGCTAATTCAGGAAGCGGACCGGGTTCACGGGGAGGCCGTTCACGTGGACCTCGTAGTGAAGATGAGGGCCGGTTGTCCGTCCCGTGTCGCCCACCTTCCCGATCAGATCCCCTCTCAGGACGGTGTCGCCCTCCTCGACCAGACGCTCCGAAAGGTGTGCGTAGACCGTACGGTAGCCGTTCCCGTGGTCGATGACGACGAGGTTTCCGTACCGCGACTCGAAACCGCACCGGACCACCTTGCCCCCCCCCGCCGCCTTGATCGGACTCCCCTTCGGGGCATCGATATCCAGGCCGTGATGGAATACTTTGGTGTCCGTGAAGGGGGAAACACGGACGCCGAACCCCGACACAAGCAATCCACGGGCCGGCCACAGGGAAGGCAGGCTCTCCAGG
>DATHRT010000083.1:0-11686 GCA_035464915.1 Candidatus Limnocylindria bacterium | reverse complement strand
CTCCGATTTGCTCGGCCAACGGCGATGGAGCTCGTGGTGGCGGACCTGAACCGGGTCGTCGCCGACACCCTCCGGTTTCTCGAGGTCGATTTCGCGCGCCGGGGGATCGAGCTCGACTCCTCCTTCCACCCGGAACCGCTTCCTCTCTTCGCCGATGAGAAACAGTTGCGCCAGGTACTTCTTAATATTCTCCTGAATGCCGAAGAGGCGATGGACAAGGAGCGAAAGGTCATCCGGGTGACGACGGGTTCGGAGCGGGGACGGCCGTTCGTGCGCATCGCCGACAACGGCCGGGGAATCCCCCGGGCGGACCGGAAACAGATCTTCCAGCTCTTCTTTTCCACGAGGAAAAACGGTACGGGACTGGGTCTTCCCATCGTCCGGAAGATCGTGCGCGAGCACGGCGGGAAGATAGGCATCCGAAGCCGGGAGGGGCGCGGGACGACGGTGACCATATCCCTCCCCTCGGAGGGTCAGTCCAAGTCGAGGATCGAGTCACAGACGGCGGGCAGGTCCCTTCCGGAAAAGGTCCGGTGAACCGGTGAAAGAGAAGGCGAAGGTTCTCATATTCGATGACGATACGGACAGCCTTACGAGCATCGCCACGGCGCTTAGGCGAGACGGGTTCGAGGTACATCCCTTCGCCGATCCGAAGGAGGGGCTCTCGCATCTCGCCTCCGAGGGGGGCGACGTGGTGCTGACCGATCTCAAGATGCCGGGGATAACCGGGTTGGAGGTGGTCCGCCGCGTGGTGCAGGAAAATCCGGCCGTCCCGGTCGTTGTCGTGACCGCTTTTGGCACCGTCGAGAGCGCGGTGGAGGCGATCCGGGCGGGGGCATCCGACTTCCTCCTCAAGCCGGTAGGAATCCCGCAGCTGCGGGCGGCCGTTTTCAAGGCGGCCAAGGAGCGAAGCAAGAATGTGGAACTGGAAAAAAAGGACAGGGAGATCCGGCGCCTGCGGGAGGAGAAGACCCGGAAGCACGGCCTGGGAAGGATCATCGGCGATTCCAGGAAGGTGGAGGAAATGATCCAGAAGATCCACACCGTCGCCCAGACCCGGATGAACGTCCTTATCCTGGGAGAGAGCGGAACGGGAAAGGAACTGGTGGCACGGGCGATCCACGACGAAAGCCCGAGGCGTGACATGTCCTTCCTCCCGATAAACTGCGCTGCGATTCCCGAAAGCCTTCTCGAATCGGAGCTCTTCGGGCACGAGAAGGGCGCCTTCACGGGAGCCGTCGCCGCCCGCCAGGGGATGATGGAGATCGCGGACGGGGGAACCCTGTTTCTCGACGAGGTCGGCGAGATGTCCCTTGCCTTGCAGGTCAAGCTGTTACGGGCGATCGAACAGAAGGAGGTGATCCGGGTCGGCGGGTCGGAGGTGATCCGGGTGGACGTCCGGATCATTGCGGCAACCAACCAGGATCTCAAGGCGAAAGTGGCGTCAAGGACCTTCCGGGAGGACCTTTTCTACCGGCTGAACGTGTTCGGCATCACGGTGCCCCCTTTGCGGGATCGGCGCGAGGATATTCCGAAGCTCGCCGCCCATCTCCTGGGCGAGATCGCCAGGGAGAACAACGTCACGCCCAGGAAATTGTCGCCCGGCGCGCGCATCGCCCTTCTTGCGTACCAGTGGCCCGGAAACGTCCGGGAGTTGCGCAACGCCATGGAAACCGCCTCGCTGGTAGCCAAGGGAGAATCGATCGAGTGGGGGGACCTTCCCCCGGAAATCCTCGAGAACATCCTTCCTCCCTCCCCCTCCGGGCCGATCCCGCTCCCTCCGCCCCGAACGCTCGAGGAGACCGAGCGCGAGGCCATCGTGGCCGCCTTGCTGAAAACGGACGGGAACAAGACGCAGGCGGCGAAGATGCTCGGCATCGGGCTGCGCACCCTCCACAGGAAAGTGAAGGAGTACGGAATTTCCTGACCGGCGTCACTCGCTGGAAAATTCCCCCCTCCTGGCGGGATTCGGAGTGCCACATTGGCGTTGCCGGGATGGGTGTTTCGTGTGCCATTTTGGCGCACGCTCTTCTCCCTGACATCCCCTTTTCCGTATCTTAATAAAAAAATCGAACAAGATCATATAGTTAAATGACAGTCACCAGGACGCCTTCTTTGGCATGGATGTTGTTCTATAGGGGGGTACAGCAGGAGGAAGAAAGTGGCCCATAGGGTGGTTCTGATAGCGGATGCACAAGGGGATGACTGGGGACTGATGACCCCACTTCTCGGGGCCCTCTCCGATGTGGGGGCGATGACGGAGTTGTTCTCCGACTGTTCCGCGGGTCTGTTGAGCGTCATCCGGGGGGGGACGGATCTGCTCGTCATCGACATGGACACGCCTTCATTCGGCGGCCTGGATTCGCTGGTCAAGATCGGGCGTATCGCTTCGCGGGTTCCGGTCCTGCTCCTGTCTGCCGAGGACAGCAAGGCACGGCGGATGTGGGCGGTCGAGGCGGGTGTGCTGGGATTCGTCACCAAGCCGGTGGACGGGCAGGCGCTCGCGCGTTTCATCGCAAAGGTATTGAGAGAGTACTAGACCATAATCCGTAAGAGAGGAGTGCAGCAATATGGCGAAGATCATCGGGATTGATCTCGGCACCACAAACTCCGTGGTGTCCGTGATGGAGGGCGGGGAGCCCAAGATCATCATCAACGAGGAGGGCAACCGGCTGACGCCTTCGGTGGTCGGCTTCGGCAAGGGGGGCGAAATCCTCGTCGGCCAGGTGGCCAAGCGCCAGGCGGTGCTGAACCCCGAGAACACCATCTTCTCGATCAAGCGGTTCATGGGGCGGCGGTTCGACGAGGTCGGCGAGGAGATGAAGCTGGTCCCCTACCGAGTAGTGAAGGATCCCAATCAGAAGGCCGTTGTGGCGGCCGTCGGGAAGGAGTACACACCGGAGCAGATCTCCGCCATGGTGCTCGGCAAGCTCAAGAAAGCCGCGGAGTCGTACCTGGGCGAGGAGGTCAAGAAGGCGGTTATCACGGTGCCGGCCTACTTCAACGATTCCCAGCGCCAAGCGACCAAGGATGCCGGTGCGATCGCGGGGCTGGAGGTCATGCGGATCATCAACGAGCCGACGGCGGCGGCGCTCGCCTACGGCCTGGACAAGAAGAAAAACGAGCTGATCGCGGTCTTCGATTTCGGGGGGGGCACATTCGATATCTCGATCCTCGAGGTGGGGGACAACGTCGTCGAGGTGAAGTCGACCAACGGGGACACGCATCTGGGCGGCGACAATATCGACCAGCGGATCATCGAGTGGATCGTGACGGAATTCAAGCGGGACCAGGGGATCGACCTGTCCAAGGACCGGACGGCGCTGCAGAGGCTCAAGGAAGGCGCGGAGAAGGCCAAGATCGAGCTCTCCTCCGTGATGGAGACAGAGATCAGTCTCCCATTCATCACGGCGGACGCGACGGGCCCGAAGCATCTGCAGCTGAAGCTCACGCGCAGCAGGATGGAGCAGATGATCCAGGACATCCTCGACCGCACGCTCAAGCCGTGCGAACTGGCGATCCGGGATGCGGGGATCACCGTGGACAAGATCGACGAGGTCGTTCTCGTCGGCGGGTCCACCCGGATCCCGAAGGTCATTCAGATGGTGAAGGGTTTCTTCCGGAGGGACCCGCACCAGGGCGTGAACCCCGACGAGGTGGTAGCCGCTGGCGCCGCCGTGCAGGCGGGGGTACTCGGGGGAGAGGTGAAGGACATGCTGCTCCTGGACGTTACCCCGCTCTCTCTCGGAATCGAGACGCTCGGGGGCGTAATGACGAAGCTTATCGAGAGGAACACGACGATTCCCGTCCGGAAGAGCGAAATATTCACGACGGCCGCCGACAGCCAGACGAGCGTGGAGGTCCATGTCCTGCAAGGAGAGCGGGAGATGGCGGGCGCCAACCGCACCCTGGGGAGGTTTCACCTCGAGGGGATCCCGGCCGCTCCGCGCGGCGTCCCCAAGATCGAGGTGACCTTCGACATCGACGCCAACGGCATCCTCCACGTCAACGCAAAGGACACGGCGACCGCCAAGGAGCAGAAGATCACGATTACGGCGTCGACCGGGCTCAAAAAGGAAGAGATCGACGGGATGGTAAAGGAAGCCGAAGCGCACGCCTCCGAGGATAAAAAGCGAAAGACCGTCATCGAGGCGCGCAACCACCTCGACTCCCTTGTGTACAGCACCGAGAAGACGCTGCGGGAGAGCCGGGAGAAAATTCCCGAGGATCTTGCGACCGAGGTAGAAGCTGCTGTCGCCGAGGCGAAGGAGTCGATGAAATCCGAGGACGAAACAGTGCTCAAGCAGGCTGCGGAGAAACTCATGCAGCGTTCGCACCGTCTCGCCGAGCAGATGTACAAGGAAGCGTCCTCTTCCGCTTCTCCCCCTCCACCGGAAGGCGAAGCGGAGAGCAAGGAGCCGGAAGGGGAAGTGGTCGACGCGGAGTACGAAGACCCCGCGAAAAAATAACACAAATTCCGGCTTCGTGTCAGGGCCGGAAGAAAGGAGGACACATCATGACACTCATTCGTTGGACGGATCCGTTCCGGGACATCACAACCCTTCAGGATCGGATGAACCAGCTCTTTGGAAACTTCCCGGACCGCGGTCATGGCCGCGAGGAAGGACTGGGAAAAGGCGTTTGGATGCCGGCCGTGGACATCTATGAAACCAAGGACGCGATCTGCGTCCGGGCGGAGCTTCCCGGCGTGGACAAGGATGCCATCGGCGTCGAGGTCAAGGATGGCGTCCTGGTCCTGCGGGGGGAGCGCAAGTTCGAGAAGGAAGTAAAGGAAGAAAACTACCATCGGATCGAACGGTCGTACGGGATCTTCCATCGCTCCTTCACGTTGCCCTCCTCGGTCGACGGGGAGAAGGTCACTGCCCGGATGAAGGACGGTGTCCTGCAGGTGGACCTGCCGAAGAAGGAGCAGGCGAAGCCGAAGCAGATCAAGATATCCGCGTAATCTGTGGAACCCTATCGTGCATTCTCCCCGGCCCTCTTTCATGGGGCCGGGGAGGAGTAAGGAGGAGAAAAATGGCGATCGTACGCTGGCTGGATCCGTTCCGAGACCTGTCGGCAATACAGGAGAGGATGAACCAGATTTTCGAGGATGCTCTTGCGCGCTCGCGAGGGAGGGAAGAGGGGCTTCGGACGGGCATGTGGACTCCCGCGGTGGACATCTACGAGAACAACGATTTCGTCGTGGTCAAGGCGGAACTCCCCGGCGTGGAGAAGGATCGTATCTCGGTGGAGGTCAAGGAAGGGATCCTCACGCTGCGCGGGGAGCGCGGGTTCGATAAGGAGCTCAAGGAGGAGAGCTATCACCGGATCGAGCGGTCGTACGGGAGTTTCCAGCGTTCGTTCTCATTGCCGGTATCCGTCGACCAGGAGAAGGTGACCGCCCGGTTCCAGGACGGTGTTCTCGAGGTGAAGCTGCCCAAGAAGGATCAGGAGAAGCCCAAGCAGATCGAGGTGGATGTAAAATAATGGCGGTTTCCGGGTGCCGGGGAGCGAAACGGTTCCCCGCAAGTTTCTCCCGGGGAGGGGATGACTATACAGGGGATGGATCCCAGGAAGAACTACTACGAGGTGCTGGGCGTTTCGGAAAACGCCTCCTTGGACGAAATCCGGAAAACCTTCCGGCGGCTGGCGAAGAAGTACCATCCCGACGTAAACCCCGGGGACAAGGCGTCGGAAAACCGGTTCAAGGATATCAACGAGGCGCATGAGGTTCTGGGCGACGCAAAGAAACGGAAGGAATACGATGCGCTGCGAAAAGGGGTCTTCACCGGGGGAGGACCGTTCCGGGGGACGGGAGGGTTCGATTTCGACCGAGGGAGCTATTCCTCCGGGGATTCCTTCGATCTCGGGGACATCTTCGGGGACCTGTTTCGCGGGAGCGGCTACGCGCAGCCTGCCGCCCGCGCGGCCGACCTTACGATGGAACTCGCGGTCGATTTCCTCGACATGGCGCGGGGGTCGGTGCGGACCCTGGAATACCGGCGGCCGAGCACATGTAAGGCCTGCCAAGGATCCGGCCTGTCGGGGCGCCGGGCGTGTAGCAAGTGCGGGGGAGCGGGGATGACGGAGGGGACCGAGCGAATCAAGGTCCGGATCCCCGCCGGGGCGCAGGACGGGTCCACGATCCGCGTGGCGCGCAAGGGGGCGGAGGGGGCCGGACAGGCGAGGAGCGGGGACCTCATCATCCGTTTCCGGATGATTCCCCACCCGTATTTCCGCCGGGAAGGAACCGATATCTACCTTGACGTCCCGGTCACCTATTCCGAGGCCGTGAAAGGAGCGAAGATATCGGTGCCTACGATCGACGGTCCGGTGGCGGTTTCTGTTCCGGCAGGGTCGTCGAGCGGCAAAAAGCTCCGACTGCGTGGGCGGGGCGTCCCGAAACCCGGAACCTCGTCCCGGGGAGACCAGTACGTTGTTTTACAAGTGGCCGTCCCGAAAGAACAATCCGAGGAGTTATTGGCGCTGATCGAGCGGCTGGCGGCGTTCGAAGACCCGAATTTACGGAGCAGATGGAACTGATTTGGATATAATGGAATCAATACGCAAGAGAGGAGAGAAGTGAGAGATATGGGCAATACGTTGAAGACCGGGGTCCTGCTTGCTCTTCTGACCGTTCTTTTCGTTGGGATCGGGAGCTATGTGGGAGGGCGGGGAGGGATGGTCATGGCGTTCGCCTTCGCCGTGCTCATGAACGCCGGGGCCTACTGGTTCTCCGACAAGATCGTGCTCAAGATGTACCGTGCCCAGGAAGTTTCCGAGGCGGAGGCGCCGGAGCTGCATGCCATGGTCCACCGGCTGGCGACGGCGGCATCCGTTCCGATGCCCAAGGTCTATATCCTTCCCAGTGATTCCCCCAACGCGTTTGCCACGGGGAGGAACCCGCAGCACGCCGCGGTCGCCGTAACGCGGGGGATCATGAGGATTCTCGCCCCGGACGAGCTGGAAGGGGTGCTCGCCCACGAGATGGCCCACGTGAAGAACCGGGACATCCTGATCGGGACGATCGCCGCGACGCTTGCGGGAGCCATCATGATGCTGGCCCGCTTCGCCCAGTTCTCCGCGATATTCGGCGGCGGAAGGAGCCGGGATGAGGGAGGCGGGGGTTTGGGGCTTATCGCGATGGCGATTCTCGCCCCGATCGGCGCCATGCTCGTCCAGATGGCGGTATCCCGGTCCCGGGAGTACCAGGCCGACGCGAGCGGCGCCCGGTTCTGTGGGCGGCCCGATTCGCTTGCCCGTGCGCTGGAGAAGATCGCCGGCACGTCGAAGCGGATTCCCCTCGAGGCCACGCCGGCGACCGCCCACATGTTCATCATGAGCCCGCTGTCCGGCAAGGGAATGATGTCGCTGTTCAGCACGCATCCGCCCATGGAGAAGAGGGTGGAGAGACTGCGCGCGATGCGGGTGGGTGCCTGATGGCCAGGCCGCCGGAAGGCGGGAGAGGAGAACCGCAAACCCCATGATGGAGATATCGTTCTACCGGGAGAAGCTGTCCGAATCCGGGCACCGGATGCTGAACGCCTCCATCGAGGAGTCGCAGCGCCGGCACCACTACTATCTCGGCCTCGAACACCTGTTCATCGCCTTCGCCGAGCAGGAGAAGACCATTTTCCGGGAGCTCATGTCGTCCGTGGGTCTTTCCGTCGAGGCGGTGCTCTACTCGGTGAACGAGCACCTAAACATCTCCCGCCAGTACCTCGGCGTGGGTCTCAAGGTCCCCCCGGCCACAAAGCAGGTCTTCCGGGTGGCTTGGGAGACGGCGCAGAGGAACCGCCGGCCCCAGATCGACGCCGCGGATCTTTTCCTGGGGATCTTCCACGAGGTTCATTCGATACCCGCCCGGATCCTCAAGAACTACGGGGTGGACCCCGCCGTCGCCCTTTCCCGCTTTTCGACCCAGTTGCGCAGCCGGGAGGAGAAGGTCGAGGAGTTCCGCAAGAGGTACGAGCTTCCCGCCAACCTGCGGACGTTCGGGGTGAACCTGAACCTTCTCGCGCGGGAGGGCAAGATCCCGCCGATCGTGGGACGCGACCGGGAGATCGACCGGGTGATCGAGTACCTCTGCCATAAGGACCGCAGCAACTCGGTGATGATCGTCGGAGACCCCGGCGTCGGGAAGACCGCGCTGGTCGAAGGACTCGCGATGCGGCTGGAGTACGAACCGCACAGGGTTCCGGAGCGCCTTCGGGCCCACCAGATCGTCAACCTCCAGATGAACACGGTAGTGGCGGGAACGGTCTTCCGCGGAATGTTCGAGGACCGCATCGAGAAGGTCATCGGGGAGGTCCGGGACCGCCGGAACCTGATCCTGTTCATCGACGAGGCGCACACCCTGATCGGGGCCGGTTCCGCGATGGGCGTCCCCTCCGATGCAGCGAACATATTCAAGTCCACGCTTGCCAGGGGGGAGGTCCAGATCATCGGGGCTACCACCATGACCGAGTTCAAGGAGATCATCCAGGAGGACGAGGCGCTCGCGCGCCGGTTCCGCGTGGTCAAGATCGAGGAGCCCACGGTCGAGGAGACGCGAGATATCCTGTTCGGTCTGAAGCCCAGGCTGGAAAACAATTACGCCGTGGAGATCACGGACGACGCGATCGAATTCGCCCTCTCCATGTCCGACCGGTATGCGAGGTCGCTGCGGCTTCCCGACAAGATCATCAATTGGATCGACACGGCATGCGTCCGGGTCGAGATACGCGGGGACGGGAAGAAGACTGTGCAGAGAGGGGACGTCCTCGGGGTGATTTCCGAGGAGACGAAGACTCCTGCGGACATCGTGCAGCGTGATGTTCTCGACCGTTTCGGGGACCTGGAGGAAAGGATCGCCCGGCGTCTGGTCGGCCAGCAGGAGGCGATCCGGGCCGTGGGGAAGGCGTTGCGGCTGAACAAGGGCCCGCTCAAGGAGAACGTCTACCGGCCGGACGGCGTCCTGCTGTTCCTCGGCCCAACGGGTGTCGGGAAAACGGAGATGGCGAAGGCGCTCGCGGAGTACCTGTTCGGGAGCGATCGTCTCATGGTCCGGGTGGACATGTCCGAGTACCGGGACGGGGCCCTCGCCGTGGACAAGCTCATCGGAATGCCGCGCGGCATCGTCGGCTCCGAGAGGGGGGGGATCCTGACCAACCAGGTGAGGGACAATCCCTACACGGTCGTTCTTCTCGACGAGATCGAAAAGGCGGATTCCTACGTCCACAACCTCTTCCTGCAGGTCTTCGACGAAGGCTGGCTTACCGACGGCCGCGGAAAGAAGGTCTACTTCTCGGACGCCATCATCATCATGACGAGCAATCTGGGCGCGGAGGAACTTTCGAAGCTGACCCGCCCCCTGGGATTTTCGACCGGCACCGAGGACTTCGAGCCGGTGAAGAAAAGCGTCCTCAAGGCGGTGGAGAACCGGTTCAATCCGGAATTCATCAACCGTCTTGACGACGTCATCGTCTTCTCCCCCCTCACGTTAGACGAAGTGAAGCGGATCGCGGGGATCTACCTGGAGTCGGTGCGGAAGATGATGGCCGCCTCGGGCAAGACGCTTCTCTTTTCCGACGCCTCCCTGAACGCTCTGTCCTCGACGGGCTTCAGCGTGAAATACGGGGCCCGTTTCCTCAAGAGGCACATCGACGAGAAGGTGAAGATGCCGATCACACTCAAGTGGAAAGAGTCCGATCGCTTCTTCGTCGAGGAGGAAGGCGGGGAGGTGGTCGTAATCGCAGAGGGGGTGCCGATTTAATGTCCGAACAGGAAAAGAAGGGATTCAAGATCGTCGACAAGCGCGGCATGCCGGATGAGGAACGGGAGAAGGAGAAAGCGCCCCCGCCGCCGAGACCGCCCGCCGATGCCGGGAACCGCGAGGGCCCGGGGAGTGTCCATGGGAAGAAAGGCCCTGGGGAAGAGAAATCGCCCGTGGGGGGGCCGTCGTTTCTCGATCTCGTGATGTCGCTCCAGATGGGAACGATGGTCAACCTGGGAATGGTCCAGGCCGGCGACGGCCGACAATCCCCGGTGAACCTCCCGGCCGCCAAGGATTCCATCGACCTCCTCGACATCCTCAAGGAGAAGACGAAGGGGAACCTGACAGAGGAGGAAACGAGCGTTCTCTCGGAGGGGCTCTACCACCTCCGAATGGCGTACGTGGCGGCGCTCAAGGCGGGGGTTTCCGCACCCAAAGCGGGGCAGGAACCGGGAGGGAAGGAAACATGATCGGAAAAGGAAAGGTTGTCGTTCTTCTGCTCGCAGCGGTGGCTGCAGGGGTGGTTCTGTCGGCGGCGTTGAACCTGTCTCCCCTTACCAGCGCGGGCAGCGGCGAAAAAGACAAGGCTGGCGAGGCGGCGCCCGCGGCTGTCGGCAACTCCCTCCCGATAGAAAGCATTCCCGCCCTCGCGAAAGCGGTGTCGCCGTCGGTCGTGAACATCAGCACGACGCAGGTGATTAAGCTCCGCAGGCCGCGCATGCGCTCCCCCTTCGGCCAGCAGGATCCGTTCGAGGAGTTCTTCCACAACTTCTTCGGGAACATCCCCCAGGAGCAGAAGCGGCGGAGCCTGGGGTCCGGGTTCATCGTCTCCGATGACGGGTACATTCTCACCAACAACCACGTTGTTGAGAAAGCGGACGAGATCACGGTGATCCTGCTGGACAAAGAGGAGTTCCAGGCGGAAGTCGTCGGCACCGACCCCAAGACCGACATTGCCCTTATCAAGATCAAGGCGGGGAGGAAACTCGCGAACGTCCCGCTGGGGGACTCGGAGGGGCTGGAGATCGGGCAATGGGTTGTGGCCATCGGAAACCCGTTCGGCCTCGGGCACACCGTCACAACGGGGATCGTGAGCGCCAAGGGGCGGGTGATCGGCTCCGGTCCGTACGACGATTTCATCCAGACCGACGCATCGATCAACCCCGGGAACTCGGGAGGGCCCTTGTTCAACCTGAAGGGCGAGGTCGTGGGGATCAACACGGCGATTATCCAGGGGGGGCAGGGGATCGGGTTTGCGACCCCGATCCATCTGGCCAAATCGGTCCTCGGCCAGCTGAAGGAGAAGGGAAAGGTAACCCGTGGCTGGCTCGGTGTCTACATCCAGCGGCTGACTCCGGACATGGCGGAGTCGCTGAACGTGCCGGGGAAAAAGGGCGCCTTGGTGGCCGACGTCACCAAGGATGGGCCGGCGGAAAAGGCCGGTATTCGATCCGGGGACGTGGTCATCTCCTTCGACGGCAAGAACGTGGAAAGCGAGCACGATCTTCCCCAGATCGTCGCCTCGACGATACCGGGGAAGAAGGTGGAGGTGATCGTCATCCGCGACGGCAAGGAGGTGAAGGTTCCCGTCTATATCACGGAGATGGAGCCGGAAGCCGAGCAGAAGCGCGCCGGCGGGCCGGATCTCTCGAAGGGGCTGGGACTTACGGTCCAGAACATCACGCCGGAAATCGCCCGGCACCTGAACCTCGAGAATCCGAAGGGCGTGCTGGTCGCCTCGGTCGAAAACGGAAGCCCGGCCGACGATGCCGGCTTCCGCGAGGGGGACGTCATCCGGGCGATCAACCGGATGGCGGTCAAGGATTCCCGTGATTTCGAAAAGAAGATCGCGAAGGTAAAGGAGGAAAAGACCGTCCTCTTCCTGGTGGAGCGGGGGGAGGGGCGGATCTTCCTCGCGGTGAAGAACCG
>DATHRT010000082.1:0-3613 GCA_035464915.1 Candidatus Limnocylindria bacterium | reverse complement strand
TTGGCTCCCATGCGTACGACGAACGGCACCCCGTTTCCCTCCCGGCCGGTTTCGGACATTCTTTGCCGAGGAAATCGCGCCGGCTGCCTGCCGGCGTGAGAAGAGTATATCGTCTCCCGGCGATGGTTTCTAATGGACCTTCTTCTTCGGCATACGGAAAAAGGTGATCTCCGCCGGCGTCTCGGCCCCATCCCGGAGAAGAACCAGCGAGGCGGTGTCCCCTTCTTTTTTCTTCCCCATGCGGTAGAAGATATCGGTCATCTCCTCCACCGGCTCCCCGTCGAACGAAACGAACACGTCTCCTGCGCGAAGGCCGGCCTTTTCGGCAGGGGATCCTTCCTCGACGCTTTTGACGGACACCCTCCCCTTGTTCTCGGTAATGAGGACCCCCATCAGGACATGTTTTCCTTCCAGTCCCTCGTACGGCACGTACCAAGCGAAGTCGTAGGGGAGCAGGGGAATTCCCGGCAGGTCCACATCCATTTGCTGGTCCTTCTTCTCCTCGGGGATCTCGATCTCCACGGGCTGAACGATAACGTAGGGCAGGGGCAGCCTGCGGATCACCTTCTTGGGGAGACCGAAGCCGTACCGGACGTGCCACCCCCCCGTGATGGTCACCATTTTCTTCCCCTCTCCGCGGGGGCTTTTCAGGTAGCCGACGATGCGTTCGGCCATCGTCTCCTCCCAGAGCATCTGGACCCGGAAGAAGGACTCGAACATTCCCTCGGTGGGGAGGTGGCTTCCGTACACCGCCTTCATCGCCGCCCGCTGGTACGGGTCCGCCTCGCCGATCTCGGGAAGTTTTGCCTTCAGATCAGCCGAAACGTTGTCCAGGCCTTCCCGGCTCACTTCCGCCTGGACCTCTTTCGACGGGTTCAACGCAACGACGTCGATTCCGTTCTCTTTCGCGAATTCGAGTATGTCCCGGTAATAGCCGAAGTAGGAACCCCAGTTCTCATGCCATTTCACGGCTTTGAGGAACGCGATCTCGGACAGCTCCCCCTTCGTCCAGCGGTCAAGAACCTCCTGTTGCGGTTCGCGGAACATCTCCATGCCGATGGCGACCCTGCCGGGAAACCGGCGGAACATTTCCCGGATGACGATGAGCTCGACCCGGTGGGCGTGGATGTTGTCGTGCGTCTCCCCCACGCAGACGAGGGTCGCGCCGGAGATCATGTTCATCAACCCATCCAAAGAGACCTTTAGTCCCGTGGGAAGGTGAACGATCTCCTCCGCCTTCGGGATCTCCTTCGGGGGGTACGGCATCTCTTCGCCCGACTGGTCGCCGGATCGCATCCCCGCGCATCCCGCGAGCAGAACCGCTCCCAGCAGCACAAAATGGCACAATCTGCGCGACATCGGCCTTCCCCTTACCACTTGAAGAGTTTCTTGATCCCTTCGCTGGCGCCTTTGCGGATGCTGTCCAATCCCTCACGCTTTTTTTCCTGGACCGGTTCCTGGGCTCCCCGGGAAGCGGCATCCTTCGCCTCCTCGGCGGTCTGTTTCCCATAGTCCGCCGCCTCACCCGTCACTCCTGCGGCGCCGGCGGGCGGCTCCTCTTTCCCGGCCCGCTCCCGATCCCCGGGGTCGCCGACCAGCCGGTCGTAAGGGACTTTCCTGTACCCCTGCGGCTCCGCGAACAAGGAGGCGGAGAGCGTCTTGTTCTCCACCCGGGTCACTTCATGCACGTTCCCCGACCGCTTGTCCAAGGTCTTCATCGGGTAGCCGCTCTCCAGGATCTTCCGGTAGGCAGAGTCGTTTTCGGTCTCCTTGGCGTCGAATCCCATCTTCTTCGCCTCCTGGGAAAGCTCCTCGAACTCCTTCCATACCGCGGGGCCGACCTCCTTCGTCGGGTCGATCTTCCTCGTCACCCAGACATCCTCCGCAGCGACTCCTCCCCGGGACACGCGGTATCCGTCGCACGGGTACCCGGCGACCGTCGCTTTCCCGATCCCGGCAACCGTCACGTTCCCCGTCTGGGGAGAGGGAGCGCCGGGAACGGGATACCCCTGGCGTTTCATCTCCTCCATCGCCGCCCGGGCCTTCCCCATGCTCTCCCGCATCATCTTCTTGAACTCGTCGAAGGTCATCACGCTGTACGTCTTTTCCTTGTCGTGGACCATGATGATCTTTCGCGAAGCGAAGTCCATCACGGTCGTCTGGCCGCCGCTTTCCTCGCGGACCTTGTCGCGCTGGAAATAGACCACCTCCTTTTCCGACGTCCCGCCTGGCCCTCCATACTGGCTGTGGATCATCCACCCCGCCTCCGCCCTGCCGGGAAGCAGGAAACACCCGAAAACCAACATCACACACCCTGCCGCAATCCGCCTCATGTCGCACCCCTTTATTTAACTGCTATCTTTTTTACCTTCGCCCATGGCAGGCGGCAACCGATTCTTCACGGGAACCGGGGGATAGGATGCCTACGGTTGCTGGCCCCGGATCGTGGCGCGGAGCTTGTCCATCAAATCGAAGAAGGACGACTTCTGCAGGATGCTGTTGAACTGGGAGCGATAATTGCCCACCAGACTGATCCCCTCGATGACGACGTCGTAGATCCGGTACCCTCCGCTCCCGGCAAGCAGCCGGTAATCGACCGGGATCTCCAGCCCCTTGCTCGTAACCACCACGGTCTTCACCTCGGCGTACGGTCCGTCGACGGTCTCCTTGCCGTACCGGATCTCCTCCCCCTGGTAGGACTCGATCTTCCCGAGATAGGAGTTCTCGAGCAGTTCCCGGAAAAGCGCGACGAAACGGTCCCGTTCTTCGGGAGTTCTTTCCCTCCAGTTCGGACCCAGGGAACGCTTTGCCATCTCCCCGAAGTCGAAGACCGGCGCGATCTCCTTCCTCAGAAGGACGCGGCGTTCCTCTTTCCTGCCCTTCGCGGCGAGCGCCGGGTCCTTGAGGATTCCGATCGACCGATCGATCGTCCCCCGGATCTGTTCGGTGGCGTTTCCGGCCTGTGACAGCGAGGGAAACAGACACAGGACGAAGACGAGGGCCGCCGACGCCGCCGGGAGGAGGAGCCTGCCCCTTCCCGCCGCCTTTCCGATCGCCCTACTTGACGCTTCCATGAATGAAATCCCCGATCAGCTGCTCCATGTCCACGGCGGACTCGGTCTCCCGGATCTTCCCGTTGGGGGGGATCACGCGGTCCGACGCGCCGGGGGACAGGTTCACGTACTTGTCCCCGATGAGTCCCCGGGTCCGTATGGAGGCGATGGTGTCCTCCGGCAGCCTGACCCCTGTCCGGATCTTCATCAGGACGTCGGCTTTGTAGTCGTCGAGCGTGATCGACTCCACCTTTCCGATGTCGACCCCGGCGATCTCCACGCTCACCCCTTTTTTCAGCCCCGAAACCGAGGCAAACTCCGCATGCACGGGCACGTAGTCGCCTCCCACGATCTCCAGTTTTCCGAGCTTTATGGAAAGCCAGGCAAGAGATGCGATCCCGAGAAGGACGAACAGGCCTACGGCCGTCTCGATGTTCAGTCGCTGCATACCTATCCCCCTACATGAGATGGACCGGCCCCGTGATGTCCCCCCGGATCAGTTGCTGTACGAAGGGATTGACGGAATGCACAACCTCCGCCGTGGGAGCCGCCTCGACCAC
>DATHRT010000081.1:0-4630 GCA_035464915.1 Candidatus Limnocylindria bacterium | reverse complement strand
GTGGTCCAACGTCGTCACGGGCTATATGAGTGCGCTTCTGATCGTGTTTTCCACGTTTGCGATCACGTTCGAGGTCGTGTCGCGCTATTTTTTCCGGGCGCCCCATGACTGGAACCTCGAGCTGAACATCTTTTTGCTGATTGCCTCTACCTTCATGGCGGCCGCATACACGCAGGAAGGGCGCGCACATGTCGGGATCGAGGTGTTAGACAGCCTTCTGTCACCGCGATGGAACCGGTGGCGGCACCTGGTCAGCGACATCCTGTCGGCCGGGTTCTGCGCGTTTATTTCCTTCTACGTGTGGCGCTATTTCTTCGAGGCCTGGAAGGGAGGTTGGGTGACCGACTCCATCTGGGCGCCCAGGCTCTGGATCCCCTATTTCTTCATGTCGCTGGGAATGACCACGCTGACCCTTCAGTTCCTCGTTCAGATCGCTGACGATCTGTTCGTCTCTGGCGGTCGAAAGGAATAGCATGGACGTTTTCTCGATCGGCATTCTCTATATCGGTTCGGCGCTGCTGCTGCTCTTAAGCGGCATCCCGATCGCGTTTGCCCTCGGGGGAGTCGCCGTCACGTTCATGTTTCTCTTCATGCCCCCCAGCAATATCCAGATCATTGCGGAAACGCTCTACAGCGAACTGCACAACTTCACGCTGCTTGCGATTCCCTTGTTCATCCTCATGGGTTCCGCGGTCGGCAAGACGCGGGCGTCGATGGACTTGTACGAGGCGATGCACCGCTGGTTTGCCCGGCTGCCGGGGGGCTTGGGCGTCGCCAACGTGGCGGGGTGCTCCATCTTCGCCGCCATGTGCGGCTCCAGCCCCGCCACGTGCGCCGCGATCGGCGGCATGGGCATTCCCGAGATGCGCAAGCGCGGGTACTCGGCGGGACTGGCCTCCGGCCTGATCGCCGCGGGGGGCACGCTCGGGATCCTCATCCCGCCCAGCGTTACCCTGATCATCTACGGCATCATCGTGGAGCAGTCCATCGGGAAGCTGTTTCTTGCGGGGGTTATCCCCGGCTTCCTTTTGGCGTTTCTTTTCGCCGTATGGGTCGTGATCGCTTCCCTGTGGGAAAAACGGCGAATTGTCGCCGGGCTCAGCGCCGATCAGGCGAAGGAACTGGCCGACGCCGAGCACTATACGTGGCGCGAGCTTTTGGAAACCCTCCCGCGGATGGTCCCGTTCCTTGCCCTGATCGTGTTCGTGATGGTGGCCCTGTACGGCGGCTTTGCGACCCCGTCCGAAGTGGCGGCGGTCGGCGCGTTCGGAGCGCTTGCGCTCGTCTCGATCCTGTACAAGGCGTACAAGTGGGAGAACATCAAGGAGATTCTTTCGGGCACCGCACGGGAGTCGTGCATGATCATGATGATCATCACCATGGCCTTCCTGTTCACCTACGTGATGAGCTATCTGCACATCTCCCAAAGCGCGACGGAGTGGCTTGTCGGATTGCATCTGTCGAAATGGGCCTATCTTTTCTGGGTGAACATCCTGCTGCTCGTTCTGGGCTGTTTCCTGCCGCCGGTTGCGATCATCCTGATGGTGACGCCGGTGATCATGCCGGGAATTATCGCTCACGGGTTCGATCCGATCTGGTTCGGCATCCTGATGACCATCAACATGGAGATGGGACTGATCACCCCTCCCGTCGGCCTGAACCTGTTCGTCATCAACGGAATCGCGCCGGACATCCATTTTCGGGAAATCATGCGGGGGGTGATGCCGTTCATCGCCATCATGGCGTTCTATATCGTGCTGCTCGCGATGTTCCCGGATATCGTGATGTGGTTTCCCAACCTGCTGTACGGATCGTGACCCACGGGGAGGCGACAGGCTCCCGGGGATTGGGGTAGAATCCGATCTCGGGAGGTTAAGGCCGTGGACTCCGTACCGATGGAAGCGCGCCTTCACGTGGAAATGCTGCCGCAGCCCGACCCGCTCACCTGCGGGCCGACGGCGCTTCACGCCGTGTACCGGTATTACGGCGACGACATCCCGCTCGACCAGGTGGTGTCCCAGATCCCCATGCTGGAAAGCGGCGGGACGCTTGCCCCGGTGCTGGCATGCCACGCCCTGCGACGGGGCTATCGCGCAATCATCTATACCTACGACCTGCAGCTGTTCGACCCGACCTGGTTTCCGCCCGTTCCGGGCTACATCCGCGAACGGCTTACCGCCCAGATGAGGGTGAAAAAGGACCCCAAGCTTCAAATCACATCCTGCGCCTATCTGGATTTCCTGGGACTCGGAGGAGAGTTGCGATACGAGGACCTGACCAGCAGCCTGATGCGGAAATACCTGGTCCGGTCCATGCCGATCATCACGGGCTTGAGCGCCACGTATCTTTACGGCAGCGCGCGCGAATTCGGCAAGCACTCCGACTATGACGACGTGCGGGGCGAGCCGGCCGGCCACTTCGTGGTCCTCTGCGGCTACCACCGCGAGAACCGCACCGTGTTCGTGGCCGATCCCATCCAGGTGAACCCGGCCGGGAAGGGGCCGCATTACGAGGTCGGCATCAACCGCGTTCTCTGCGCGATTCTGCTCGGCGTCCTCACCTACGACGGCAACCTGCTCATCCTTACACCCCGCGAGGAGCGGAAAGGGACGGACCGTGTCCACCCTCATCGTCGTTGACGATCTCTCCGACTGGCCGCTGAGCATTCCCGGGATCGAGCTGGTACCGGCCCGGTCCTACCTGACCGATCCCCAATTCGTCGGGCAACGCGCGACGAAGGTCTTCAATCTCTGCCGGTCCTACCGCTACCAGAGCCTGGGGTATTACGTCTCGCTGCTCGCCACGGCCCGGGGGCATAAGCCGCTACCCGGCATCTCCACGATCCAGGACCTGAAATCGCAGACCGTCATCCGGGTGGCCTCCTACGACCTGGACGAGACCATCCAGAAGTCCTTCGCCCCCCTCCAGGCCCGCGAGTTCGTCGTCAGCATCTATTTCGGGCGGAACCTCGCCAAGCGGTACGATCAGCTGAGCCAGCAGCTGTTCAAGCTGTTTCCCGCGCCGTTTTTGCGGGCGAATTTCGAGCGGAACGAGCGGTCCGGGAAATGGTACCTCCAGGGGATCAGCCCGCTGGCGGCCGGCGATATCCCGAAAGACCACCGGGAGTTCGTCGTCGAGGAATCCCAAAAATATTTCAAGGGGGCACGTCGGAGCGGGGGGCGGAAGGTTCCCGCGCGCTACGACCTGGCGATCCTCGTCTCCCCCGACGAGGCGGAGCCGCCCTCCGACGAAAAGGCCCTGCACCGGTTCCACAAGGCGGCCGAGAAAGCGGGGCTGCGGCCCGAGTTCATCGAGAAGGACGATTTCCGCCGGCTGGGCGAATTCGACGCTCTTTTCCTGCGCGAGACCACCGGCGTCAATCACCACACGTACCGGTTCGCCCAGAAGGCCGCCGCGGAGGGGATGGTGGTGGTGGACGACCCCGAGTCGATCCTCAAGTGCACCAACAAGGTCTTTCTGGCCGAGCTCCTGGAGCGCAACCGGGTCTCGATTCCCCGGACCATGATCGTCCACCGCGGCAACAAGGACGCCGTCGCGGCCGAGCTGGGGCTGCCGTGCATCCTGAAGCAGCCGGACAGCTCCTTCTCCCGGGGCGTTGTCAAGGTGGATCGCGAGGAGGAGTTGCGGGACACGGTGGGGACCCTCCTGGAAAAGTCGGAGATGGTCATCGCCCAGGAGTTCCTCGCGACCCCCTTCGACTGGCGGGTGGGCGTCTTCGACCGCCAGCCTCTTTTCGCCTGCCGGTACTACATGGCAAGGCATCACTGGCAGATTTTGAGGCGCGACGGGGACGGACGGAAGCGGGAAGAAGGCAAAGTCGACACAATCCCGGTGGAGCACCTCCCCGAGCCGGTCCTGCGGACCGCTCTCCGGGCGGCGAACCTGATCGGGGACGGGCTGTACGGCGTGGACCTCAAGCAGGTCGGGAGAAACGTGCTCGTGATCGAGGTGAACGACAATCCCAACATCGACGCCGGGGTCGAGGACCGGGTGCTCAAGGAGGAGATCTACCTGCGGATCATGCGGGTGTTCCTGCGGCGGATCGAACAGCGCAAATCTTTGGCCTATCCATGAGCCCGGCGAAGAAGCCCCGCCCCCTGTTCGATGGGCTGGGCGTCGAGCTGGAGTACATGATCGTGAACCGGGAGACCCTCTCGGTCCTTCCCGTAACGGACGAGCTGTTGCGAAGCGTGGCGGGCGAGTACCGCGACGAGGTCGAGCAGGGGCCGCTCTGCTGGTCCAACGAGATGGCCCTCCACGTGGTGGAGCTGAAAACCAACGGCCCGGTGTCCGCGCTCACCGGCCTTGCCGCGGCCTTCTCCGGGCACGTCGGCAAAATCAACGCGCTGCTATTGCCTTTGGGGGGGATGCTGATGCCCACCGGGATGCATCCCCTCATGGACCCCGCCCGGGAGGCACGGTTCTGGCCTCACCGGAACCGGGCGATCTATGAATCGTACCACCGGATCTTCGACTGCCGGCGGCACGGGTGGGCCAACCTGCAAAGCATTCACTTGAACCTTTCCTTTCACGGCGACGAGGAGTTCGCGCGCCTGCACGCGGCCGTGCGGTTTCTGATCCCGATCCTTCCGGCGATCGCCGCCAGCTC
>DATHRT010000080.1:0-2493 GCA_035464915.1 Candidatus Limnocylindria bacterium | reverse complement strand
GATGATCGAGCGCAGGGTCGTCGTCTTTCCCATTCCGTTTCTCCCGAGGAGGGCGACGATCTCCCCCTCCTCCACGGACAGGGAGACGTCCTGGAGGATGTGACTGGTGCCGTAATAGGTGTCGATGCGGGAAACTTCGAGGATCATCCTTTCAGTCCCCCTCGTCGTAGCGGAAGATCTCGGAAACCTCGTCCCCGAGATATACCTCTTTGACCGTCTTGTCGTTCCTGATCTCCTCGGGGGGCCCGTCCCCGATGATGACCCCGCGGTGCAGCACGATGATCCGCTCGGACAGGGAAAAGACAACGTCCATGTCGTGCTCGATGACCACGAAGGTGGTTCGCCCCTCGCGGGCCAGCCGTCGGATGTCCTCCAGAAGTCGCGACCGTTCCACAGGGTTCATCCCCGCGGTCGGTTCGTCAAGGAACAGCAGGGTCGGCCTGGCAGCTAAGGCCACGCCTACCTCGAGAAGGCGCTGGTCCCCGTGCGAGAGGGCGCTGGCCAGGGTGTCGCGCTCCGCGGAAAGCCCGACCCTGGTAAGGATCGCCTCCGCCTCCCCGTGTGCATCCTTCTCCGAAGAAATGTTCGCAAACGGTCTCCACGACCGTCCGGTGAGGGCCAGGATCGGGATCAGGACGTTCTGGGACACCGATAGCTGGGGAAATACGTTCACGATCTGGAACGACCGGCAGATCCCCCGGCGGACCCTTGCGTGGACGGGAAAACGGGTGATCTCCATCCCCTGGAAAAAGATCCTCCCTGCCTGGACGGGAAGGTAGCCGGTGAGCAGGTTGATCAGGGTGGACTTGCCCGCCCCGTTCGGGCCGATGATGGAGGTGAGCACCCCCTCCTCGATCGTGAGGTCGAGGTTGTCGGCCGTGCAGATCATCCCGAAATGGTTGGAGAGTTTCTGTGTCGTGAGAAGCGCCTTGCCCATCCCTATTCTCCCCCTCCCGCCTGCGGCCGGCGCACGACATGCTGAATCACGCCGACGACGCCTCCCCGGAACCCCAGAATGATGATCAGAAGGACGATCCCGAACCAGAGCATCCAGTTTTCGGTGAATCTCTGGATGATCTCCCTCATGGCGACGAATATCAGGCTCCCCGCAAGCGGGCCGGTGAGCGAGTGGAGGCCGCCCAACAGGCTCACCAGAACCGGGTCGGCCGAGTGCGTCCAGTGGGCCATGAACGGCCGGGCGTTGCTTTCCAGCATCGCCTCGAGGGACCCGGCCAGCCCCGCAAAGGCGCCGCTCAGCACGAAGACGGCCAGGCGGTACCTCCTCACGGAAACGCCGGCGAATTCCGTTCTTCTGGCGTTTTCCCGGATCCCGGCGAGCACAAGCCCGAAGGGGGAGTTCCGGATCCGGTGGACGACCCAAACGGACAGGACGAAGAAGAACAGGGCGAGATAATAATACTGGGCGTCCTTCCCGATGGGGATCTTCCCCAGGCCGAAGAAGGTGATCGGGTCCCGCATGATCCCCACCAGTCCGTCGTCCCCGCCCGTGATTTCGCGGGCGTTCCAGATGAGCGAAAACACCATCATTCCGAAGGCGAGCGTCAGCATGGCGAAGTAGATCTCCGTGTGCCGGACGCAGAAAAATCCGATGAGAAGCGCGAGAACGGCGGCCGCCAGGATGCCCGCCGCGATTCCCAGGAGGGGATGGGGAGACAGGTGAAGCCAAAAGAAGCCCATGCCGTAGGCCCCGGCCGCGTAGAACGCCCCGTGGCCAAAGGAGAGGAGCCCCGTCTGTCCCAGCAGCAGGTTGTATCCCACCGCGAAGATCCCGAGGAGCATGACGCGCATGGCGAGATACACGGTGAATCGGCCGGACACAAGCGGTAGGGCGACCAGCACCGCGAGGGAAACCAAGACGAGCACGGCGGACAGGGTTTTGTTCTTCATCGGTTCACCGAGCCTCGCCGAAGAGCCCCTGCGGCCGCCACAGGAGAACGGCGGCCATCAGGATGAAGATGAGGAACATGTCGAAGGCCGGAAAGTACCGCGTTCCGAACGCGGAAAGCACCCCGATGATCAACGCACCCAGGAATGCTCCTTTCAGGCTCCCCAACCCCCCGATGACGGCGACGATGAACGCCTCGATGATGATCGTATCCCCCATTCCCGGCGTCAGGAGCCCTACGTACGGGACGGCCAGTCCCCCCCCGACCGCCCCGAGCCAGCAGCCGAAGACGAAGACCGCCGTGAACAGGAGGGGGACCCGTACCCCAATCGCGGACGCCATTTCGCGGTCGGAGGAGGCCGCGCGGATGATTCTCCCCCACCATGTCCTCTCGAGAAATAGCCACAAACCGATGGCCACCAGCGGCCCCACGGCGATGATGAACCGGTTGTAGACGGGGAATTTCCTTCCCAGGATCGGAACCGATCCCCCGAAGATGTCCAGGCTGGGAGGGGACAGGGAGCCCGCCCCCCAGGCGATCTTGACCAGATTGTCGAAAATGAGGACGAACGCAAACGTCAAGAGGA
>DATHRT010000079.1:0-1840 GCA_035464915.1 Candidatus Limnocylindria bacterium | reverse complement strand
ATCCAGGCTCCCACCGGCGGCTGCTCGCCGATCTCGGGGGCGACAAATGGCGGGTGCCCGTAATGCGCAACATCTTTCGGTCCCTTCTCGTCGCTCATCCCTTGATCCTCCCTGCCCCCTTCCTAATCCCTCCCATAGCCGACAAACGCCGGATACGACAGCATTTCCCCCTCATCCCTCTTGCCGGTTTTTATGCGTACCGTAATGCTCGAACAGCAATTGGGTACGCCACCTGTCACGCGGGCCCGGCACCTTTGTCCTTCCTGCGTAGCTCCTCCTGGAATCTTCCGACGAATTCTTTTTGGAAAGGCTCGATCTCCATCGCCGCATCGTAGTTCCCGGCGAGATAGAGAGCCATCCCCTTGTAGATCAACGCGTCTTTCATGCCGGGGGTCACCTGCAGCGCCTCGTCGAAATATTTTACGCTTTCCTCGTACCTGCCAAGTCCCATCAGCGCGTATCCCCTTCCGACGAGCGGGAACGGATCCGCGTCGTCCTGCGGACCAAGCCCTGTCAATTTTTCCAGGGATTCGAGCGCCTCGTGGAACCGCCCGAGATCGTTGAGGCAAACGGCCTTCAATTGATGGGCCCTTCGGTTCTGCGGATCGAGGAGGAGCTCCCTGTCGCAGCAATAGGCGGCCTCGTCCAGGCATCCCCTTTGCGCAAGGGCCGTAGCTCCGTCGATCCACGGGGTTTTCGCCTTCCCATCGACCCCGAGGACTTTCAGCATCAGGCCTTCGTACGTCTCCTCGATGACCTTCCTGCCCGACGAGATCACGGGGAGCCCGTGGCCGGGCAATACATGGTCGATTTCCTTTCCAAGCAGCGCCCGTACTCCGAACAAATAGTGGTCCAGCCTTCCTCCGGCATTTTCGTCCGGCTCGGCCATGGCGTGGGGCAACACCGTATCCCCGGAAAAGACGGTTTTGCTTTGGGGGTGATAGAGGCATATCCCGTCGATGGTGTGCCCCGGCGTGTGGATCACTTCCCAGTCAAGACCGCTGATCTCCAGGGTTTCTCCGCCCCGGACCTCCGTGACGCGGCAGCCGGATTTCCTGACCATGTCTTTGAGCTCGCGGGGGCTCGCTTCGTGGAGGATGAGCTCGAAACCACCGTTTTCCAGGATGGTCGGATACGATCTCAGGAGATCGAACACCCCCATCGCGTGGTCGCGGTGGCCGTGGGTAACGACAACTTTTTTCACGTCCGCCGGCTTGTACCCTCGCCGGAAGAGATCGATAAAAGACGTGTAATCGTTTCCGGGATCCACGATCGTGAGAACCGTTCCCTCGACGATGTAAATGTTCGAGGAAAGTTCGTATCCGGGCAGGAAGAGAACGTTTTCGAAAAACGGATCCGCCCCGTCAAGAAGACCCGACAGAGGCAGCCAACCGGGATGCTTCGTCTCCCACTCGTGCAAGGTTTTCCCGTTCTCTGTCATATCCACCCGGCCCCTTTCCATGATCGGTGCCGGAACACCCCCCCGCATAAGTGACCCCCTCCCCCGGACGGCCCGACCAGGAGAGGGGGATGAGGAGGGGGGGGGAAATCCGGACAGGTGAAGAAAGCCCCTCCACCGGAATTCCTCCGGGCCTCATTCGATATAGCCCACCTTGTATTCGAGCTTCATTTTCTCATCGGGCCACCATTTCAAACTCATCTGCTCCTTCCCCGGATAGACCGCTTTGTCGCCGATCTTTTCCACGAGAAGTTCCAGGAAATGGAATGCCGTCAATTTGTACTTGCTGATCACATCCGGCGGCAGAAGGACGGCAAGGCCCGACTCTTTGGCCGTCTTCCAGTTGAAGGCGTCATTCGGGGAGGCGACCTTTTTCCCTTC
>DATHRT010000078.1:0-2282 GCA_035464915.1 Candidatus Limnocylindria bacterium | reverse complement strand
CCCACGGCGATCACGGCGATGGGGCGGAAATCGTCCGGCAGGCGGAGCGCGGCTTTCAGGGGCTCTTCCTTCCATCCTGCCATCGGATGGACGAGGAGCCCCTGGTCCACCGCCCGGTAGATAAGGCTCATCGTGGCCAGTCCCGTGTCGTACAGGAAATATTCCCGGCATTCCACGACGGCGGCGTCGGTCTTTCTCGCCCCCGCCACGATCAGGACCGGGGCCCGCCTCGCCCAGGCGTTCCCCGGATCGAGCGCATCTTCCAGGGATGCTCTCGCCGGCGATTCTTTACCCGCGATCACGAACCGCCACGGCTGCCGGTTCGCGCAAGAAGGGGACCAGCGGGCCGCCTCGATCATCCGCTCGATCTTCTCCGGCTCCACGGGCCTGTCCGAGAATGCCCGCAGGCTCCGCCGCGCCGAAATCACCCGGGAGAAATCCATGTCAGTTTTTCCCCGCCCGGCACACGAGAGCATCCGACTCCGGCGAAAAATCCGACCCGGCGAAATCCCCGAAAAACCGGATCCCGGAGAAGCCGGCCCTCTCCAGCATTTCCCACAGTTCATCGGGGTAGATCGGGTAAAGGGGAATATCGTTTCTGACGATCCTCGGCTCGCCCCCTTCGGAAATCCGGAGCACCGTCTGGAACCGCACTTTCCGGTCCCCTTCCCACACGTAGCCCCGGCGGAATTCGATCGCTCCCTCCCCTGCCTGCATGAGGGGAAGCGTCGTGACCTTCCCGAGAAGCAGACGCTCGTAGTTGAGAATCTGGAGAAGAATCTCCCCTCCGCCCGTGATCGCCCCGGCGGCGTCCCGGAGAAAGCGGGCCGCCTCCTCCTGCGGCACGTGGACCAGCGAATTGCCCAGGCAAAGGATGAGGTCGGCCGGCGGAGAAACGATGCGGGCGACGTCCGCAAACCCGCCGGTCTCCACGCGCGCCCCGGAAAACGGGGCAAGCTTCGCCCCTGCCCGGGCGACCAGGGCCGGATCGGGATCGAAGCCCAGGCACTCCGCCCCCGCGGCGGCGAACGGGAGAAGCTGCGCCCCCGAGCCGCAGCCGGCGTCGGCGACGCGGCGGACACGGCCTGACGCGAGGAGCCGGTCGAAGAGGGCACGCTGGGCTTCGGAGATCGGAAAGAGCGCATCGTAGACATCACTCAGGTCCGTGTAGAAAGCCAATGTTCCTCCTTCCATCGCGCCCTATTGTAGCAGGGGAAAATACGCATCCGGATAAAGAAAAGGTTGACGGGCGAGATTCTCCGCGGATATGTATGGTGAAGCCGGTACAAGGGCATAACGATATGCAAGGAGGGGGGATGATGAAACGGGGATGGATCGTCTTACTGGTTGCCGTCGTCTTTACGGGGATCTCTGGCGCTCCGGCCCAGGGATTCGACCAACCGCTCCTGAATTTCGGTCTTACAAACGTTCTCGACGGGGCGGTGCCGGGCCCGGGAACGTACTTCTTCGAGTATGTGCAGATCTACCAGTCCGGCGAGTTCAAGGACCAGGACGGGAACGACATCCCGGGGAGCCCACGCAACGGATTCGTCCTCTCGATGAACCAGTTGGCGCACATCTCGAAGACCACCGTCCTGGGAGGGAACCTCGGCATCGATTTCCTGTTGCCCATCGGATCCCTCACCGCCAGTGGAACCTTCGGTTCCGGGGGACCTCCAATTTCCGCGAATCCGGGGCCAGTGGGGGATTTCATTATCGGGCCCTTCATCCAGTGGTTTCCCCACAAGTTGCTGGGGCGGCCTTTCCTGCACAGGTTCGAACTCGACATCATCGTTCCGACCGGGCACTACGACAAGAAGTATACGATCAACCCGGGCGCGAACCTCTGGTCGATCGAACCGTACTATGCATTCACCTGGTTCCTCACCCCGCAGCTGTCGACCTCCTGGCGGATCCATTACACCTACAACACGAAGAACGACGATCCCTGGGAGGTGCTCCAAGGCCCCCCCTTCAACGTCACCGAGATCCAACCTGGTCAGGCATTCCATTTCAACTATTCCCTGGAATACGAAGTGGTCAAGAACCTTCGGGTCGCTGCCGCCGGGTATTACCTCAAGCAGCTCACGGATACGGAGTTCAACGGGAACAAGGTGTCCGGCCGTAAGGAGCAGGTATTCGCCATCGGGCCCTCCATCCACTGGATCACAAAGAGCGGCTTCGTGTTCGCTCTGAAAACCGCCTTCGAATCCGCGGTCGAGAATCGGCCCGAAGGGAGCCGGACGACCTTCCGGATGATCTACAAGTTCTGACGGGACCCG
>DATHRT010000077.1:0-5450 GCA_035464915.1 Candidatus Limnocylindria bacterium | reverse complement strand
TGTCCTTCGCGTGGATCCTGGCGGTTCTTTTTCTCCAGCGGATGGCCGAGCTTGCGCTTTGCCGGCGCAACAGGCGTGCCCTGATAGCCTTGGGCGGCAAGGAGTTCCACCCGGAAACCTATCCCGCCATGGTGGCCCTCCACACCTGTTTTTTCCTGTCCCTTGCCTGGGAGTCGTACCCGTGGCGCATCCCGCTGGACACGAGGACAACCGTCTGCCTTGCCGGGCTTGTCGCCGTGACCGTCCTGCGATACGCAAGCATCGCAACGCTAGGGGGAAGGTGGACAACGAGGATCGTCGCCGTCCCGGGCAGCAAAGTCGTCCGGAGCGGCCCCTACCGGTTCTTCCGGCACCCGAACTACCTCGTTATCGTGCTGGAGTTTCTTCTTTTTCCGCTTCTTCTGCGAGCGCCGTTCACGCTCGTCGTGTTCTCCCTGGCCAACCTTTTGCTCCTCCGGCAGCGGATTCGTCTGGAAGAGAAGGTTCTCCGGGAAATCACGGATTACGGAGAACTATTTTCGTAGGAAGAGAGGGGAGGGGGAATTACGGAACGACGCGGATCAATGCCACGTGTCCTGGTCCTGGTCTTCGGCCTCCCACTGACCCAGCAGTTCCTCGGCATCGATTTCCTGGCGGAAGGCGCGCGGACAGAGGCATTGGGCGATGTGACACGCGCACTGCTTGTAGAAATTCTTCATGTGGGCGTCGTCGCACTCGTTTGCGTGCAAGAACCCCTCTTTGTACGCCCATGCCGCGTCGGCCGAGGCCCCCCAGCCGAAAAGGTAGAGAGTGCCTCGTTCCGCGTCTCCCCCGAACACCACGATGGACTTTACCGGGCGCTCATTGCCGGCATCATCCTTGACGGTGATCTCACCGGCATCCGGGTCCACGTCAATCACTATGGTCATCTTCTTCCTCACGTCCTATGTATCGGAATTTCGGGTCCGGCACTTTACGTGCAAAAATAACAGTAGGGATTACCTCTCGGGGCCGGAAAGGAGCAAACCCGTGGCCGTTCGTTTTCTCCTGGTCGGAATTCTGATATCCACGATCGGGATTTCCGCATCTCCCGTATCCGCGGAGCCTCTTCACCTGGCGGCCATGGACGGAAATTGGTTGCTGGCGGTGGAGCTCATCGCCGAGGGCGCCGACTTGAACGCGAAGGATAATCTCGGCAGAACCCCGCTGCACTGGGCAGCCGAGTTGGGAAACGAGGCCATCGCGGAACTTCTGATCGGCAGCGGCGCCGATGTGAACGCAAAAGATGCGAATGACGGAACGCCGTTGCACAAGGCCGTCGAAAAGAACCGGGAAGGGGCAGTGAAACTTCTGATCGCAAGCGGCGCCGACGTGGAGGCGAAAGACGGGTTCGGGCAGACGCCTCTGCTGTACGCGGCCGATAACGGAAACGAGGCCGTGCTGAAACAGCTTCTCGCGCGCGGCGTCAGCGTGAACGTGAAGGACCAGGGTGCCAACACGCCGCTGCACAAAGCGGTCTACATGGACCACAAACCGGCCGCGAAACTGCTCGTGGCGAAGGGGGCAAACGTCAACGCGAAGAACAACTACGGGATCACACCGCTTCACCTGGCCGCCCTTAAAGGATATGAGGACCTGGCAAAACTGTTCATCGCGAAGGGTGCCGACGTGAACGCGAGGGATAAATTCGGCGTTACACCTCTGCAGAACGCGGACCACCGGGGCTACGAGAACATCATCCGCCTTCTGAAAAAGCACGGGGGACACCACTAGCCGTGCCCCTCGTATTGCCGGCAGGCAATCGCCAACCACGAGGAGGTCACCGCTTTTCTTCAAAATGCCGGATTCCATACCCTCATCTTCCGCCAGACGATCTTCCGGGACCCGTGCGGGATGGATGCCGTGGACCCGGTCCGGGAAGGGCACGGCGACGGCTGCTTTGTCGTCGTCAGGGCGGACAAATGAGCCGGGGCATACTCGCCGAAAAAACGTCTGCTTGACGCTCTCCCGGGAAGAGAGGTAGAAAAAAACCAGGACTCGTCATTCTCAACCTGGCTCCGGGAACAACGAGCGGGGAACGGCAACCTTTCTCCCCAGGATTCCCAGGGAGCAGCCCCATGAAAGAGAAGCTGCCTCTCCGCTTCATCCAGTCCCTATTCGAAAAGCTGGATCCCGACCGGTTCCAGAGCCAGTTCCTCAAAACCCTGATGGAGATCCAGAACGTGGAGAGGGGGTCCGTGTGGATCCGCAGGCGGGACAACTACGTCTGCACGGAGGCGACCGGTCCCGAAAGCGATAAGGTCAAGGGGCTGGCCATCAGCGCCAGTCACCGGAGCATCGTGGGTTCCGTGTTCGAAACGGGAAAGACGATCATCGCCGAAGCCGGGAAGGATCCCCGCCACTTCAAGGAGATCGAGCACGCCCTGGACGTCAAGAGCACCCTGATCCTCTGCCTTCCCCTGAAATTGAAGGACGGGACCGTCTACGGGGCCGTGCAGATCATCGACACGAGCGCGGGGGGAAGCCGGCTGAACCTGGACCCCGACTACCTGGGCCTCCTGGAAGGGCTGGTGACCACCGGGGGGATCGCCCTGAGCACCTCCCTGGCCCTTAAGAAACAGCAGAAACAGAACATCGAGCTGAGGAGGATACTGGAGGAGGTCCGGTCCCCGCCGCTCATCATCGGGCAGAGCGAGACGTTCCTTTCGGTCCTGCGGATCGCCGAGGCCTATGCCGCAGAAGATTTTCCAGTCCTGATCACGGGAGAGAGCGGGACCGGCAAGGAACTTATCGCCCGGGAGATCCATCGGAGCAGCTCCCGGAGGGACAAGCCCTTCATGACCCAGAACTGCAGCGCCATTCCCGACACCCTCCTGGAGAGCGAACTGTTCGGATACCGGAGGGGGGCGTTCACCGGAGCGACGCAGGACAAGGTAGGGCTTTTCCAGGCCGTCCGCGGGGGCACCGTCTTCCTTGACGAGATCGGGGACATGCCGCCTGGGCTGCAGGCCAAAATCCTCACCGTCCTGCAGAGCAACGAGGTCAAACCGCTGGGGAGCACCGAGTCCCATAGGGTGGACATGCGCGTCATCTCGGCCACGAACAGGAACCTGACCAGGAGCATCGAGAGGGGCCATTTCCGGGAGGACCTGTATTTCCGCCTCAACGTCCTACCCCTGGTGATGCCGCCACTGCGGGACAGGAAAGACGATATCCCTTTGCTTATCAACAATTTTCTGCAGCACTTCGCCAGAGTATCCGACAGGCAATCCCTAAGGATCGCACCCGAGGCAATGAAACGGGTGATGGAATATCACTGGCCCGGCAATATCCGCGAGATGGAGAACATGGTCAAGTACCTTCTCACCGTGGCCCGGGGAGACACCATCCAGATCTCCGACCTCCCCACGCTCTTCGACCAGCCTCCGTACCAGGTCCCGGAAAGCCTCCCGGGCCCGGCTTCCCCCGGCCATGGAGAGAATGCACATGCTGCCTTGCTCTCGGCATATTCCTGGGAAGGGCTGGAACGGGACTACATCCTCTCGCTTCTTACCGAGACGAAATGGAATATCGCCGCGGCGGCCCGTCGGGCGGGGGTCAAGAGGTCCACCTTCACCGCGCGGATGAAAAGGCGGGGAATCAGCAAGAGCTAGGGGGGTTGGAACAACCCCCGGAGCTGATGGGCCGCCTCATTCCGGCAAGCACCGGTAGGACAATCGTTTTTCGGCGTCGGTTCTGCTCTGCTCGACCTGATGTTTGGCATCGTCCAGGCAGTCCAGGAAGGTCCTCACCCCGATCTGCGTCCGTGCCACCACTTCATGCAGTCCGGTACCTGCCTCCTGCGGGAGAGCGGAAGATGCTTCCCCGGATGTTGCCCTCTGACGGAAACTCCTCTTCGAAGGAACGTCGATCTCAGCCTCTCTGGCCTGCTTGGCGGCAACCGAGAAACAGTTGCAGATGGGCTTCATCGCCCTGCATACACGGTCGATCAACCCTTCCCTTCTTTCCCTTTTCAGGATGGCTTCCATGACACACACCCCCCGTTTCTTCCTTTCCCATGGGCACCAAGTTCTTTCCCCCATCCTCAACGTCATCTTTGTTGGCTCCGTAAAGTTCAAGTCGCGTGCCATTGGGCAGGCGTGGCGTCCTCGTTTTTAAATCAGTAGAATTTTATGCAGGAATACACTGTTCGAGGTCTCTGCCGAACGCTGATTTTCCCGTCAGCGGGCCACACGAGTTTCGACATTATGACCACATATTGGCAAACTGGCGATTTGGTGCCGAAACGAACAGGCGGGGCGGGATCCTACACTACTTCCGCTCTGGCGGCCGGGTTGAAAGGACCGGTCCCGGAAAGGAAAAGGGACCGCCTTGCGGCAATCCCTTCCCTATCCGGGCAGGACGAAGGGGACGAAAAGGATTCCGGTATTACCAGATCTTGTAGGGAAGATACTTCCCGGACATGGTGACTTTCACCCGGTCGCCCTTTGGGTCTTTCTCCTTTTCCACATCCATCGTGAAATCGATGGCGCTCATGATGCCGTCGCCGAATTTCTCGTGTACGATCGCTTTGAACGGATGACCGTAAACCTGCATGATCTCGTAGAGACGGTAAATGAGGGGGTCGGTAGGAACGACAGGCCCCAGCCCCTTATTGGGTAAAGAAGTCAAAAAATAGTGAAAGGCTTCTTTCTCTTCTTCCAATCCGAGTTTGGAGACGACTTTCCTGGCTTCCTCCGCCGTGGCCTGGGCCTGTCCGTAGAGCAGGGCCGCCATCCACATTTCACTGCGACCGACCAGTTTGCCAAGAGCCGCGAAAGAAAGGCCCTTGTCTTCCTTGGCTTCCAGCAGCACCTCGGTGAATTCCGAAATTTCCATGATGCCTCCTTCCCTGACGGGGATGATTGCCTTCCTTAATTCCCTTTCCGGACAGGTATATACCTTACCATTTGCTGTGGACTCCGGTCAGGTGGTTGGCAGGACCGTGTCCGCTCCCGATCGGGATTGCGCTCCGGATGGCCTCGGTAATGTAATCCTTCGCCCGCCTGACGGCTTCGGGCGGCGGAAGGCCCTTCGCCAGTCCGGCGGCGATGGCGGAAGCGAAGGTGCAGCCAGTGCCGTGGGTATTCCGGGAATCGAGACGGGGCGATTGCAGGAGAACGAATTCCTTCCCGTCGTACAGGACGTCGATCGCCTGGGATTCGATCTCCAGGCACCCACCCTTTACTACCACCAACGGGCACCCGATATTCCATAGCTCCCGCGCGGCGTCCCGCATGGCGTCCAGATCCGCGATCCTGCACGCAAGAAGCGCCTCGGCCTCGAAAATATTGGGGGTAATGACCGTGGCCAGCGGCAGCAGTTCCTCGCGGATCGCCTGGCGGGCGTCCCCGGACAGCAGGGAATCGCCGCTCTTGGCGATCATCACCGGGTCGACGACCAGATTGGGAATACGGAACGTGCGAACGGCT
>DATHRT010000076.1:0-7130 GCA_035464915.1 Candidatus Limnocylindria bacterium | reverse complement strand
GCCATCGGGCCCTCCATCCACTGGATCACAAAGAGCGGCTTCGTGTTCGCTCTGAAAACCGCCTTCGAATCCGCGGTCGAGAATCGGCCCGAAGGGAGCCGGACGACCTTCCGGATGATCTACAAGTTCTGACGGGACCCGGGTCAGACCGGCCCCGCGTAACGGAGGACGGCCTCACATCGGATGTCGGACGGAGAAAGCACGGATCGGGACAAAACGGGCAGGTGGGCCTGTTGAACAGGGACGTTCCTGAGAACTCCTGGAGGGCCTTTTCGTTGATCAGGGACGTTCCTAAGAACTCCTGGAGGACCTTTTCGCGTTGATCAGGGACGTTCCTAAGAACTCCTGGGGGACCTTTTCGTGAGTTCTTAGGAACGTCCCTATTATCAGATCAGCACTCGCTTCTGCCCGTCAGGGACAATCTCCTGGTCGATCGGAGGATGTCCCGGGGGCAGATTTAGCCCCGGTTGGCCATGGAACGGAAGCCTCTCCAGGGAGTCGGCATCCGGGGAAAGCGTGGGAACACCGCAATTCCCGACCTGGGCCACAATGTCCTTCCCCTGCTGTGTCACGCACACGGGAGTCCCGTGTATATAAATCTGGCTCGAGGATGATGCGAAAGAGGTAAGCGGTTCGCTCGCCTGGATATGATACATGGCGAACAGCAGGACCGTTCCCGCCAACGCAACCGAGAATATCTTCTTCACGGGTTCCTCCCTTTCCGCCGTTTGGATTTTGATGCGATGCGGGGAAGCGGAGATTCGCACCGGCCCATCCCGACACCGCCGGATTCGCCTTCGACCCGATAGATCCGCCATGTTGCAACATTCTTGCGTTTGCAATATAATTGCAATGACCGGAGGGCCGCTTGGTAACAACGTCCGCGGAAGTCATTCGGAAACTCGGATACCCCGCCACGCGGGGCAGGGGTGAGATTCTGCGCATCCTGGCGGAAAGCCCCCTTCCGCTCTCTCCAAAAGAGATTCTGGGACTGTTCCCTGCGCCCAAGCCCGACGCGTCAACGGTGTACCGGAACCTTTCCCTGCTCGCCTCCCTCGGGCTGGTCCGGAGCGTCGCGCTGCACGAGCGGAGCCGTCGCTATGAAATCGCCACCGACGGTGCCCACCGGCACCGGGTCGTCTGCAAGGGATGCGGAAAGATCGAATCCTTCCAGCCACGGAGGTGCGACCTCTCTCCCCTCGAGTCGGACATCCGCAGCACGCTGGATTTCGACGTGGAGGAGCATTCGCTGGAATTTTTCGGCGTCTGCCCGCAGTGCAGGCGAAGAGAGAAGGGACGATGAACGCCGGCGTCATCCTGCTTGCTGCCGTGCTGATCCTGTCCCCCTTCCCCCAGGCGGCGCAGGGGGCCGGTCTTCGCGTTCTCACCTCGTTTCTTCCGATGGATATCTTCACACGGAACGTCGTCGGCGACGCACCGGGCGTTGAGGTAAAGATGATGCTCCCCGCCACCCTAGGATGCCCACACGACTATTCGCTTTCGCCGGGAGATATGAGAAAGATCTCCGAAGCGGACCTCTTTATTGCAAACGGCTACGGGATGGAAGATTTCCTCGGTGCTCCCGTACGGCGGGCGAACCCCGACATCCGGATCGTGGAAACCGCTTCCTCCGTGACTCCCCTCCGTGCGGGGGGCGGCCACGGGGAGATCAACCCGCATACGTGGGTCAGTCCCCGGAACGCCATCCTGCAGGTCCGTGCGATCGAGAAGGCCCTCTCAGGGGCATCCCCGGAGAACGAACCGGTCTTCCACCGGAACGCCAACGCGTACGTGGGCAGACTCGAAATCCTCGCCAGGGAATTCGACGAGGCGGCAACCCATTTCCGGAACCGGAACATCGTGACCTTCCACAACGTCTTCGACTACCTGGCGAGGGACTTCGGGCTTACCATCGTGGGGTGGATCGAGGAAACGCCGGGACAGGAGCCTTCCGCAGGCGAGATGCGGAACCTCATCCGGACGATCCGGGAAAGGAAGGCGGCCGCCGTCTTCGCGGAGCCCCAGTATCCCGGGAGGCTCGCCGCGATGGTTGCCGGGGAGACCGGGGTCCCCGTCCGCATGCTCGACCCGGTGTCGACGGGGTCTACGATGCCATCGACATACGAGGACATCATGCGGCGGAATCTGAGGACGCTCGCGGAGGCGTTGGAAAACCGATGACGCCCCCGGCGCATCGCCACACGCTCGAAATCCGGGATCTTTCCGTCCGCGCGGGCGAGACGGAGATCCTATCCGGGATCAACGCCGATATCCGGTGCGGCGAGGTAACCGCCCTCGTCGGCCCGAACGGGGCGGGGAAGACAACGCTGCTTCTGGCCATCCTGGGACTCGTCCCCTACCAGGGGGAAATCCGGTTCTGCCGCGCCGCGGAGCACGGGGAGGGCGCCCCCCGGATCGGATACGTACCCCAGCGGCTCGACTTCGACCGGAACGCCCCGATGAGGGTGATCGACTTTTTCTCGCTCTCCTCCCAGCGATATCCCGTCGTCTTCGGACACTCCGCGCGGTCGAGGCGGTCGGCCGAGGAGATCCTGGCCCGGGTGGGCGCGGCCCAGCTCATCTCCCGCCCCCTGGGAAAACTCTCGGGGGGAGAGCTCCAGAGGATCCTGCTCGCCCTTGCCCTTCGGGACAACCCCGACATCCTGTTGCTCGACGAGCCGGTGTCCGGGGTGGACCTTTCGGGCGAGATGCTGTTTTGCGACTTCCTCAGCCAGATCCACAGCGAGACCCGGTTCAGCCTCCTCCTTGTGAGCCACGACCTCTCCGTGGTAAGCCGCCACGCCGACCGCGTCATCTGCCTGAACCGGCGGATCATCTGCCAGGGGGCTACGACGGAGATGCTGACGCCGGAAAACCTCGAGGCGATGTACGGCAGCGGCGCACATCTGGTAAGTCACGGCCCTGCCGACGGCCGCGGCCACCTCCATGGGCGGACGGCATCCGAGCAGAAAGAGGAAAAGAGGGATTGATGGCACATTCGCTGCTCGATCCCCTTTTCTCCGCGATGGGACACCTCCTTCCATTCGGCTTCGCGGAGCCGCTCTTCATGAAGCGGGCGATCCTGGCCATGCTTTTCGTCGCTCCCGCAGCGGCGGCTGTCGGCGTACCCCTCGTCCACTTCCGGATGGCGTTCTTCTCCGATGCCATCGGACACTCCGCCTTCACCGGCGTGGCGATCGGCGTGCTCCTCGGTGTCCACCCCCTCCTCACGATGGTAGCCTTCGGCCTGTTCGTAGCATGGGCGATCACCCTGGTCAAGGGACGCACGGAGCTTTCCCCGGACACCGTTATCGGGGTCTTCTTCTCAACGGTCATCGCTCTCGGAATCGCCGTCATCAGCGCGCAAAAGGGGCTCACGCGCAACCTACAGGGATACCTCTACGGCGACCTTCTCGCGGTTTCCGAGATGGAACTCCTCTGGATGGGAATGCTTCTTGTGTCTGTCGGCGCCTACCTGTTCCTCGCCTTCAACAAGATCATGCTCATCGGTGTCCACGAGGGGTTCGCCAAGTCGATGGGCGTCCCCGTACGCGGATTGGAAATCTCCTTTGCCCTCGTCGTCGCCCTCGTGGTCACGACCGCCATCCGGGCGGTGGGAATCCTCCTCGTCACGGCCCTTCTCGTCGTCCCGGCAGCCGCCGCCCGGAACGTGGCCCGCGGAATCGTCTCCGCCTTCTGGACAGCGATCGCCATCGCCGTGGTTTCCGGCCTCCTGGGGATCGCCGCCTCGTATTACCTGGATACCGCCACGGGGGCGACGGTGGTGCTGTTCGCCGCGGCGTTTTTCGCCATCACGGCTCTGCTCAAAGGATTGTCGCGAAAGTAGAAACCGTCGCGGGCAATAGCGCCCCGGGGCGGGAGGGGGAAGGAATTCCCCCTCCCCCGGATTCTCTATGCGGAATGGTACGCCCCCCCCGTTTTTTCCCTGCGAGGGAAACAGGGGATCGACGGGCTAGTCGGACTTCGCGTACTTCGATTTTTCCTTCTCCATTGCCTCTCTGCCCGCATCGTAGGCAGCCTTGATGATCGCCTTCTCCTCCTCCATGAAGGAATCGACCTTCTTCTTGATGTCGACGCCCCACCCTTCGGTCTTCTTCTTCATGTCATCGACGACCTCGTTGATCTTGACCCGCGCCTCCGTGCCGGACACAGGAGCATAAAGAAGGGCCAGCCCTGCGCCGATCAGACCGCCGGCAAGAAATGCCATGAACACCCCTCCTGCATTACAGTTCTCATTCGCCATGACGACCCTCCTTTCGGAATATTCGTTTCACGACATGCGACATGCCGGCCTTTGAAAACGCCAGCACCCCGGCCACACTCCCCAGAACCGGGAGGACGGCGAAATCGAGAACCCCCGTGGCCGCATCCAGCGTCTTCCGTAATTTCCGCACACCTTCCGTCACGTGCTCTACGTTTGCCGCGCCCTTCTCGGCATGGGATATGACCTTCTGGACTACGGCATTGGTTACCCGGATCTCCTCTGCCGTTTTCTCGAACAGCCGGAAGGACGCTTCGACGTGATTCGCAAGTTTTTCAAGGGTTTTTATGAGTTTCCAAACGGACCACGCCAACCCGCCGGCAACCACAATGGCAACCATGGCAAGAACCGTAAGCAGACCCGACTGGATTCCCAAGCCGAACCCCCCTTTATTGTTGAGATATTGCAACCGGGTACAAAGTTCCGTAGGGATAGGAATAAAATACAAGAAACCTTCTCCTACTGCAAGCACTGCTGCAGTACAATGGACGGCACGGGGGGGAATTTACGCACCCGGGGACGCATTACATCGGAACCGAAGCCGAATGCCGACTGTCAAAAGGAGGGTAAGGGGTCGCCGTGGATTCAGACGCTCCTCCGCCTAACCGCTTGAAAAATAATAAGAGCGAGGCGGAAAACAGACCCGTAGACCTTCTGGTGGAGGCATTCCGGGAGGGGAAACCGGGGGCGTTTGACGCCATCGTCAGGGCCCACCAGGACCGGGTATACGCCTTCTGCCTCCGGATGTTGTCGGATCGGGAGGATGCCCTGGACGTCGCGCAGGAGGTGTTCCTCTCGGCCTACCGGAACCTGGCGGGGTTTCGCGGGGAGGCGTCGCTTTCCACGTGGCTGCTCCGCATCGCGGCCAACCGGTCCCTGAACCGCATTCGCCAGCGGGCGACCCGGGCCGCAAGGGAGGTTATGTCGATCGAACCGCAAGGGGACGGTGATTCGCCTTTCCAGCCTCCCGGCAGAGAGGACGATCATCCCGACCGCATGGTGGAATCCCGGGAGACCAGGAAGATCCTGGAAGCCGCGATTGCGAATCTCGACGAAGATTCCCGGATGCTCGTGCTTCTGTCTGATGTCGAGGGCTTGAGCTACGAGGAACTTTCCGAGGCGGTCGGCATTCCCCTGGGGACGGTGAAATCGAGGCTTCACAGGGCGAGGATGGCGCTGCGGAAGATGCTGGCGCCGGTCGTGTAAGGGGTGGCAAGGATGGAATGCACCAGGACATGGGATCTGCTTTCCTCTTACCTGGACGGGGACCTTTCGGACAGGGAGCAGGAGGGAATCGCGGCCCACATTCGGCAATGCTCCCGGTGCGCCGAGGAGGAGAGGGCACTCCGGGATACGCTCTCCCTCCTGCGAACCCTCCCCGCCGAGGCAGCCCCTCCGGAACTCCTCAAGGGGGTGCGGTTGCGCATCGAGGAAAAGACGGCGGTGCCCTTGTGGAAGAAGCTGTTCCTGCCCGTGCACATCAAGATCCCGCTCGAAGCAGCAGCCGTGGTGCTGGTCTTCCTTCTCGTCTACGGAATCCAGAAAGAGATGCCGCCGACAACTCCTGTCCCGTCTCCTCCCGCATCCGCCGAGAGCGGGAAACGGGTGTCGGGGACCGAAACGGTTGCGGAACGCCCGGACACTGACACAACCCGCGCGCCCAAGGCCGAACCGTCCCCCGAAAAGGAACGGAAGGCGATCGAAAAACCGAGTACCGAAAAACCGACCGTCCATGCAAGACCGGAACTTCCGGCGGGCCTCGCATCGCAGGTGAGTACCGAGAGCGGGGCGATCGGGAAGGAACGGGAAGCAGTCTCCGAACCGATGCCCGAAAGACCGGCCATCCATGCAAGATCGGAACTTCCGGCGGGCCTCGCTGCCCGGGTAAGTACCGAGAGCGGGATGATCGAACCGGTCTTCCCCCGGGAATCCCCGCCCGGGGAAACCCAGGGGGTACGCGTATTCGCTGCGCCGCCGCGGCTTATGCGATCAGAGCCCTTCGGGAGGGAAGTGACGCTCGAAGTCGATCGAGATGCCCGGCCCGGGGTCGAGGACCGTATCGCCGCCGTTGCTATGCGCCTGGGTGGGGCGGTCCGCCGGGAAAGGATGCGCATCGCGACAGGCCGCATGGAGGAGGCGATGGTCGTCTCCGAAACCATCCGGGTCCGCATCCCGGCGGTGTTTGCCGACGTCTTCCTCGAAGAACTGGAAAAACTGGGGTCGATCTCCCCGGAGGGGATCCCCGGAAAGCTTGACATCCCGCCGGGCCCCTCGCCCGACCCCGTTGCCTATACGGTCCGGATTCGCGTCAAATAAACTCCCCGCCGGAGCGGGTCGGCGGGACGATGATGCCCCGATACCTCGTTTTCCCTCCTTACTCTTTCGCGTAGTCGAACAGCGTCCGGTACTTCCTGCACAGGTCGAACTTCAGGTAGGATATGACGCGTCCTGTCGCCTCCTTGCTCATCGGAAGGAACTTCCCCCTCGCCTTCACGCAGACCTTTCCCCCGCAAACGAGTTCCCCGGTGCTGTAGGCGATACGCCCCGAATCCTCCTCGAGGCGGCTCATGATTTCGATCTCCTCCCCCACCGGAACGGGAAAAAGGTACTTCACGGTCAGTTCGCCCGTGAGATACATCGGATGCCGGCTCCCGAACACCGTGGCCGCCCACCCCATCGACTCGTCCAGTAGAGCCGCGATGACGCCTCCGTGCGCGACGTCCTTGTACCCGTTGACATGGCGGGGCAGGGTCACCCGCGTCCGCACGGCATCCCCCTCGACAAAGAAACGGGTACGCACACCGCACCCGTTCTCGTCCCCGCAGATGAAGCACCGGGACGAGTGGGG
>DATHRT010000075.1:0-11466 GCA_035464915.1 Candidatus Limnocylindria bacterium | reverse complement strand
GCCACGGAAGAAGATCCTGGCAGAGTCGCTCTCCCGAGCCATGGGGTTCCTCGTCAAGGGACTCGACGAGGGGATCGATGTGGTCAACCGGCTGGCGCCCGAGCACCTTGCCCTGATGCTCGAGGACCCGTGGGGAGCCCTTGAGAGGATTCGGAACGCCGGGACGGCGTTTGTGGGGGACCACAGCCCGGTCGCGGTGGGGGACTACCTCGCCGGGATCAACCATACGCTGCCGACAGGCGGGGCAGCGCGGTTTTCCTCTCCCCTGGGGGTGGCCACCTTCCTCAAGCGAACGAACGTGGTATCATATCAATTCCGGGCACTTGCGGGCGATGCGCCTCACGTCGTGCGGCTTGCCGAAAAGGAAGGGTTGTTCGCCCATGCCCAGGCCGTCCGGATACGGATCGGAAAGGGGGCATCATAGGGCCATGGCGAGGGAAGCGCAGGTCGATCGCAAGACGAAGGAAACCGACGTCAGGTTGACACTCCGGCTGGAAGGGGAGGGGGAAGGGCGGATTGCCACGTCCGTGCCATTCTTCGACCACATGCTCACCCTGTTCTCCCGGCACGGGTTCTTCGATCTGACCGTCACAGCGAAGGGTGATACCGATGTCGATTTCCATCACGTCGTGGAGGACGTGGGGATATGCCTCGGAGAGGCTTTTCGGAAGAGCCTCGGGACCATGGGGGGAATTGCTCGGTACGCCCATGCGAGCATTCCGATGATCGAGGCGCTGGCGCAGGTCACGGTCGACGTTTCCGCGCGTCCCCACCTGGTGTTCCACTGCCCCCTGGAGCATGAAAAAGTCGGAGCGTTCGATCTGGAACTCGTCGAGGAGTTCCTCCGTGCGTTTTCCCAGTCCTCCGGGGTATGCATCCACGTCAACGTCCCGTATGGGTCCAACGCCCACCACACCGTGGAGGCGATCTTCAAGGGACTCGGGAGGGCCATGGCAGAAGCCGTGCGGATCGACCCGCGTGTGAAGGGGGTCCACTCGTCGAAAGGTGTGCTGGGATGACGGAAGGGGACGCCATCGGCGTCGTCGACTACGGCATGGGGAACCTGCGCAGCGTGAGCAAGGCGCTTCAGTCGCTCGGGTTCCCGACCGTCGTGAGCGGGAACCCGGCGGAGCTGTCCCGCTGCGCCGGTATTGTCCTTCCGGGGGTGGGCGCTTTCCGGGACTGTATGGAGAACCTGGGCAGGCAGGGGCTCCTCCCGTTCCTGTCCGATGTTCTCATGGAGGAACGACCGTTTCTGGGGATCTGCCTCGGGCTGCAGGTGCTCTTCACCGAGAGCGAGGAATTCGGCTGCCACAAGGGGATCGGGTTTTTCCCCGGAAAGGTGGTGAGGTTTCCCTCCGGCCTGCGGGAGACGGTGCCGGGCGTAGGGGCAGTTGCGCTCAAGGTTCCGCACATGGGGTGGAATCGGGTCGACTTCACCATGGATCACCCTGTTTTTCGCGGGGTCCCTTCCGGCTCGTACTTCTACTTCGTACATTCCTATTACGTGGAGCCGGAGGACCCCTCCGCCGTCGCCGGCCGAACGTCGTACGGCGTCGCGTTCGCCGCTGCCGTGGGGAAGGGAAACATGGCTGCGGTCCAGTTCCACCCCGAGAAGAGCCAGGGGGCCGGACTCGCCGTCTTGTCCAACTTCGGCGGTCTCTGCCGCACGGCAGGGGCACCGTCCCGGGCCCCGGGCGGCTGAACGGGAGGGATGCAATGGCATTCCAGGTAATTCCCGCGATCGACATCCAGGCGGGCAAGGCGGTCCGGCTCCGCCAGGGACGACAGGAGGACTCCACGGTTTTCTCCGACTCCCCGGTGGAGGTGGCGCGGGGGTTCGCGCGCATGGGGGCTACGAGATTGCATGTAATCGATCTCGACGGCGCGTTTGCCGGCAGGCCGGTGAACGAAGGGATCATCCAGCGTATCGTGACCGCGGTGGACATCCCGGTCCAGGTGGGAGGGGGAGTGCGCAACTTCGATATCGCCGCCCGGTATCTCGGGTCGGGCGTTTCTAGGATCATACTGGGGACCTCGATCGTCCGGGATCCGGAGGAAGTGCTGCGGATCACGAAAGCATACCCCGGGAAGGTGGCCGCCGGGATCGATGCCAGGGAAGGATTCGTCGCCATTCGGGGATGGGTGGAGGTCACGGGAGTTACGGCCGTCGACCTCGCACGCCAGATGGAGAAGAGCGGGATCTCCTGTTTCATCTACACGGACATCTCCCGGGACGGCATGATGGCGGGGCCCAACTTCCGGAGCATCCGCGAATTTGCCAAGGGCCTCTCGTCCCCCGTCATTGCGTCCGGGGGCATCAGCTCGGTCGTGGACCTGACGACGCTGGGGGAGATGGAAGGCGACGGTGTGTGCGGAGTGGTGATCGGACGCGCGATCTACGACGGATCCCTTCCGCTTGCCGAAGCGCTGAAGCAGGAAAGGGTGTAGCCACGCCGGATGCTTGCCAAGAGGATCATACCGTGCCTGGATGTCAAGGACGGTCGCGTGGTCAAGGGCGTCCGGTTCGTCTCTCTGCGGGATGCGGGCGACCCGGTGGAGATCGCCCGCAGGTACGACGAGGAGGAGGCCGACGAGCTTACTTTTCTCGATATCACCGCTTCCCACGAGAGGCGCGACATCCTCATGGACGTGGTGCGCCGCACCGCCGAACAGGTGTTCATGCCGCTGACGGTCGGTGGGGGCGTCCGGATGCTTGACGACATCAGGAACCTGCTTTCCGCGGGGGCGGACAAGGTTTCCATCAACACGGCCGCGGTGGGCGACCCCGAATTCGTGAAACGGGCCGCGGAGCGGTTCGGCAGCCAGTGCACGGTGGTGGCGGTCGACGCCCGGGCGATCCCGGGACGGCCGGAGGAATGGGAGGTATACACCCACGGAGGACGTACCCCGACGGGGATCGACGCCGTGGAATGGTCGGCCCGTATGGAGGAGTACGGGGCGGGGGAGATCCTGCTCACCAGCATGGACCGCGACGGAACGCGCGACGGCTACGACATCCGTCTGACCCGTGCCATCGCGGACCGGGTGGGAATCCCGGTGATCGCATCGGGGGGTGTCGGAACGCTCGAGCACCTCTACGAGGGACTCACGGCGGGGGGGGCGGACGCGGTGCTTGCTGCGTCCATCTTCCATTACCGGGAGTTCACCGTGGCGGAAGCGAAGGATTATCTGCACCGGCGCGGTGTTCCGGTGCGCCCCTCCTTCGGTCGAGCCGGCCGGACTTCCTTCCCGGCGGACGATGGGGGGCGGGAAGGGGAGAGCACGGGACCGGAACGGGCCACGGGGGGAGGAAAGAAATGACGGCGGACGAGTTCGTCTCCATGGTGAAATTCGATGAAAGAGGGCTCGTGCCCGTGGTCACCCAGGACATTTCCGACAACGCCGTGCTGATGGTGGCCTGGGCCAATGCGGATGCTCTTCGGAGCACGTTCGCCACGGACAGGGCCTCGTACTGGAGCCGCTCGCGAAAATCCCTGTGGGTCAAGGGGGAAACCTCGGGGAACTTCCAGGAGGTGGAGGAGGTTCTCTACGATTGCGACATGGACACTGTTTTGTACCGGGTCCGCCAGAGGGGACCCGCCTGCCACACAGGGGAACGTACCTGTTTCTATCGAAGCGCCTACCGGCGCGGAGGGGGATAACGATGGCGGACGAATGTGTTTTCTGCAGGATCATCCGGAAGGAGGTTCCGTCGCAGCCGATCCACGAAGACCATGACCTGATTGCCTTTCCGGACATCAATCCCGTGGCCCCGGTTCACGTGCTGGTTGTCCCCAAGGAGCACATGGTCAACCTGAACGAGGCGGGGGTCAAGGACGTGCCGGTCCTGGGCAAGATGCTCCGGCTCGCCTCCAAGATCGCCAACGAGATGGGGGTGGCGGAATCCGGGTACCGGGTGGTGATCAATAACGGGGACGACGGAGGGCAGATCGTCCCGCATCTGCACCTGCATTTGATCGGGGGGAAGGGGCTCGGGCACAAACTGGGGTAAACCGGCCCGAAGTCCTTTGCCTAGGGAATTCCTTGACTTGCCCTTGAAATCAAGTAAACTTTATTCTTTTCCGATTAAGTTTGCGGGGGAAGGGGTGATCACGATATGCCGGGCGTCCGCGTGAAGGAAGAGGAGCCCTTTGAAAGCGTCCTGAAACGGTTCAAGAAACAGTGCGAGAAAGCCGGAATCCTTTCTGAAATCCGAAAGCGGGAGCATTACGAGAAGCCGAGCGTAAAGCGGAAGAAGAAGGCCCTTGCGGCCAGAAAGCGCGCGTTGAAGAAAATGAAAAAAATGAGCCAGTGACAGATGGGTCTCAAGGAACAGATACAGGGGGACATGAAGAAGGCGGCCAAGGAGAGAAACTCCTTGGCCCTTTCTGCTTTGCGGATGATCTTGGCCGCGATCAAGAACAAGGAGATCGAGGCGCGGGGAGAGATCGGGGAGGACGCGGTCCTCAAGGTGCTCGCCACGATGGTGAAGCAGCGGAGGGAATCGATCGAACTCTTCGAACGCGGGGGCAGATCCGACCTCGCCGGGAAGGAGGCGGCGGAGATCGTCGTTCTCGAGGCGTACCTGCCCAAGCCGCTCCCGGATGCCGAGGTGGAATCCCTGGTGCGTGAGGCGATCACGACGGCCGGTGCGAAATCCCCCGCGGACATGGGCCGCGTCATGAAGGAACTGATGCCGAAGGTGGCGGGACGCGCCGACGGCAAGACCGTCAACGAGATCGTCCGACGCCTGCTTGCCGGGTAACCGGAGCGGAAAGAAGGCTGTTCCCTGGAGGTTGTGTCGCCAGGGATTTTTTCCGACCAGGGAGAGCGAGGCCAGGCCAGACTTGGGTGGTCGTATCTCGGAAAGCACGCTGCGCGAGATACGGGACAGGACGGACATCGTCGAGGTGGTTTCCGATACCGTTCGCCTGTCGCGAAGCGGGGCAAGTTTCCGGGGCCTTTGCCCGTTCCACCGGGAAAAGACTCCTTCCTTCTTCGTCCATCCGGCGAAGCAGATCTTTCATTGCTTCGGGTGCGGGGAAGGGGGGTCGGTTTTTCATTTTCTGATGAAAACCCGCAACCTGTCGTTTGCCGATGCGGTCGAGGATCTCGGCGACCGCTACGGAGTTCCGATCCGATACGAGAAAGGTCTCGCGCCGGAGCGCCCGCAGGAGGATCTGTATCGCATTCTCCAGGCCGCATCCGAAACGTATCGAGAACTCCTGAGGTCGTCCCCCGCCGGGAAGGGCGCCCGGGAGTTTCTCCGGCGGAGAGGGATATCGCCGGAGGCCGAACAGGAGTTTTTTCTCGGGTACGGCGGACGGGGGAAGGACCTGCTCGATGCCCTTGCGCGCGCAGGCATCGAGCTGTCACGGGCGGAAGCGGCAGGCCTTCTCGTCCCTCGCGAGGGTGGCGGGTACAGGGAGCGATTCCGCGGGAGGGTCATCTTTCCCATCGCGGACGCCAGGGGGCGTGTCTGCGGTTTTGGCGCCCGTGCGATCGACGAGTCGGTTCCCAAATACCTCAACTCCCCGGAATCCCAGATGTACCGGAAGAGTTCCGTCCTGTACGGACTCCACCAGGCGCTTCCGGCGATCCGCAGGGAACGGAAGATCCTGGTGGTCGAGGGGTACACGGACCTGATCGGGATGTGGCAGGCAGGGATGAAAAACGTTGTTGCGACATGCGGCACATCGCTCACCGAGAGTCATGCCCGCGCCATGAAGCGTATGACGGGGGATGTCATCCTATTATTTGACGGGGATGTGGCCGGGAAACGTTCGGCGGTGCGAGCGGGAGGCCCCCTCTATGCCGCGGGGATAAGCCCCTTCGTCCTTTTCCCCCCCAAGGGGATGGATCCGGACGACTGGGCGAAGGAAACTCCCCCCGAGGAACTGTCCGACCGGATTGGCCGGGCGATCCCTCTGATGGAGTACATCGAGAGAGCGGCGGCGCGCAAATACGACCTTTCCCAGATCTCGGGAAAGCTGTCGTATCTGCAATTGATGGGGAAGTATCTGCCTTGGATCACCGACGCCGCCGAGGAGCATATGTACGTGCAGCGGGTGGCGAAGGCAGCCGGACTGCCCGAGGAGACGGTTCGGGAACGGCTCCGGGGAAGGAAAAACGCTGCCTCGCCCGTTACGCCCGGAATTCCCCCGCGGGCTTCCTCGTCGCGGCCGGAGGAGGATATGCTGCTGGGACTGCTCTCCCGGGACTCCTCCCTCATCGAGGACATCCGGCAGGACGGGGTGGAGGACTTGCTGGAAGGCGAGGCGGTCCGGGAGGTGGTGGCGAGGTTGTGCCGGCTTTCGCCGCCGGACGACAAGCCCGATCTCCTCTCGATTCTGAACGAGACGGACGGAGAGAAGGTCAGGCGGCACCTTTCCGAGCAGATCCTTCGGGCGGATGGGCCTCCGGGAGAGGCGAGGCGTATCTACCCCGAGGTTGTGCTGGGGTTGAGGATCAGAAAAGCGCGAAACGAACTCGCCCGTCTCCGCGACGAGATCAACGCCACGCGGGGCGAAACGGCCCAGGAGCTGTTCACGAAGATGCTCGACGTCCGAAAGGAACTGGAAAGGCTGGAGAAGCAGAGAAGATCCCGCATATGAGGTGAGGAAGAGATGGTCAGAAAGGGAAAACTGGAAGGCATCGACGAACTGCTCGAGAAGGGGCGCGCTCAGGGGTTCGTGACCTACGACGAGCTGAACAGCGCGCTTCCCCCCGATATCCTCACGGGGGATCAGATCGATGATGTGATGGAAATCTTTGGGGAAAACGCGATCGAAGTTGTCGACGTGTTCCAGAAGGTCCCCCTTTCCGGCGGTAACAAGCTGATCGGAGAGGAGGAAGAAGCCCAGGAAGAAGAGGCCCAGGAGGAGGAAGAGGAGGAAGTCGACTACGCGAGCGGCATCAAGGCGAACGATCCGGTACGGCTCTACCTCAAGGAGATGGGTTCGATTCCGCTCCTGAACCGGGAAGGGGAGGTGAATCTGGCCAAACGGATCGAGGACGGGGAGCGCGCGATCATGGCAGCGGTCAAGAGCTGCTCCGTCGCACTTGACGAGCTGTTCCATATGGGGGAGAAGCTGAAGTCCGGCGAACTGCAGATCCGCGACGTGATCAAGGACCTCGACGAGGACTCCAGCGACGAGGAAGAAGTACAGGCCCAGGAAAAAGTGCTCCGCGTGGTAAGCAGGATCAAGAAGAGCATGCAGTCCGCCCGGGAGGTCGAGCAGCGGCTGAAGAAGGGAAAGATTCCCGAGAAGGAACGGGCGCAGATGAAGAAAAAGGTCGGCGTCCTCTACGGGCGGGCAGAGGAGTTGATCCAGGAGATCCACCTGAAGGAGCGGCAGATCGAGGCCATCGGCGACAAGATCCGCAGGTTCGCCGACACGATCGACCAGGCGGAAGGCCGGATCCGGGATTGCGTGGAGAGAACCCGGATGCCCGAGAAGGAGCTGCTGATTCTTATCCGGAAGGTGCGAGGGAGGAAGGACAAGCTGGCGAAGGCCGCCATGCGATATCATGTGAGCAAGGACCGCCTCCTCGGCATGGAGGAAATCATCATGGAGGCGCGGAAGCAGATTCGCAGGGTGGAGCGGGAGGCGGGCTTGAAGGCCGCCAACCTCACCGAGACGCTGCGGTTGATGGAGCAGGGAGAGCGCAAGGTCCGGGAGGCAAAGCGGGAACTGGTGGAGGCGAACCTCCGCCTGGTGGTGTCGATCGCCAAGAAGTATACCAACCGGGGACTGCAGTTCCTCGATCTCATCCAGGAAGGGAACATCGGCCTGATGAAGGCGGTCGACAAGTTCGAGTACCGGAGGGGGTACAAGTTTTCGACTTACGCCACCTGGTGGATCCGGCAGGCGATCACGAGAGCGATCGCCGACCAGGCGAGGACGATCCGCATTCCCGTGCACATGATCGAGACGATCAACAAGCTCATACGGACCTCCCGCTACCTCGTCCAGGAGCTCGGGCGGGAGCCCACTCCCGAAGAGATCGCCGAGCGGATGGACATCCCCCTGGAGAAGGTCCGCAAGGTGCTAAAGATCGCGAAGGAGCCCATCTCGCTGGAGACCCCCATTGGGGAGGAGGAGGACAGCCACCTCGGGGATTTCATCGAGGATAAGAATACGGCATCCCCGGTGGATAGCGCGATCAACATCGACCTGGCCGAGCAGGTGAAGAAAGTCCTTGGGACCCTGACGCCGAGGGAGGAACGCGTCCTGAGGATGCGTTTCGGAGTCGGCGAGAAGTCGGATCACACGCTGGAGGAGGTGGGGCAGGATTTCGAGGTGACGCGGGAGCGCATCCGGCAGATCGAGGCCAAGGCGCTCCGGAAGCTGCGCCACCCCAGCCGCAGCAAGAGGCTCCGGACGTTTATCGAGTAGGGAGAGGGAGGTTGTCCCCGGAGATGCCGGGAACCGGATTGACAATTCCCCCGTTTCGCGGGGAAAATACAGATTCTGGATTTCGCAAGGGATTACGGGCCCATAGCTCAGTTGGTCAGAGCCACCGGCTCATAACCGGTCGGTCCCTGGTTCGAGGCCAGGTGGGCCCACCAGATGACACCGTGATGCGTGGGGAGAAGGCGTGAAACGCCCCGGGGGCACAGCTTCTCCCTCCACCGTGACGGTCCGTGACGTCTGGAAAGCGCTCGACGACGAATTCCCGTTCGCCCATCGGGCGGACTGGGACAACGTGGGAATCCTCCTGGGGGATCCGAATGCGCCCGCGAAGAGGATGGTAATCGCGCTGGACGCCACTCCCGCGGTCGTCGCGGCGTGCCGGCGGGAGAAGGCCGATCTCCTCGTTACGCATCACCCGGTGATCTATTCCGCCCTTACGTCGATCCGGTCCGACCAGGCCGCCTCCGCAACCGTCCACGAGCTTGTCCGGATGGGGGTGGCGGTCATCTCGGCCCACACGAATGCCGATGTTGCCCCAAGGGGAGTCTCCCATGCCCTCGCGCGCAGGATCGGATTGCGGAAGATCCGCCCCCTTCTCCCCGGCGAGCCGTCCGACGCGTGCAAGGTCGTCGTGTTTGTTCCGCCCGACCATGCCGATGCCGTCCTCGAGGCGCTGTCGGAGGCGGGCGGCGGCCGAATCGGCGCGTACACCCGGTGCTCGTTTCAGTCTTTCGGGACGGGAACGTTTTTCCCCGCGGAGGGAGCGAAGCCGTTCCTGGGAAGGGCCGGAGGCGAGGAGAGGGTAGAGGAGGTGCGCCTGGAGTCGGTCGTGGCGGGAAGTCTCCTGCCGGGGGTCCTAAGCGGCGTTCGGAACGCTCACCCTTACGAGGAACCGGCGATCGACGTCTACCCGCTCAAGGGAGGAGCCCTCGGGGGCGGGATCGGGGCCGTCGGGGACAGGGAACGGGAGGCCCCCCTCGCAGAGGTCCTTACGGAAGTGCACCGGGCCGTGCGGCCTTCGTGGATCAAGGTGGCGGGGCCGCGGAGACGACGTATCCGCAGGATCGCGGTCGTGGCGGGGAGCGGTTCGGAGTTCGCGGGGGCGGCGAGGGCCGCGGGAGCCGACCTGTTTCTCACGGCGGACATCAAGTACCATCAGGCTCTCGAGGCGGCTGCCGGCGAGATGACGGTGGCGGACATCGGGCACGGATCGGGGGAGAAGTGGATTCTTCCAGAGTTTCGACGGGTGATCGCAACGCGGTTTGGCAGGAAGGTCGCGACCCGCGTGATCATGGAGAGCGAGCCATTGCGGCCTTTCCGGCCGAAGAAGACAGGAGGGATGAATCGGTGATGAAGAATGTGAAGATCCTGCTTGACCTGCAGGACATCATGAGCCGGTCCAGGATGGCGGAAAGGGAGAAGCAGAAAATCCCCCTCGAAGTGGCCGACCTGAAAAGTCTCTTTGAAGAGAGGGAAGCGAAATTTCTCGCCGCCAAGCAGGAGTTTGAGCAACTCCAGAAGGAGAAGAGGGAGAAGGAACGGGAGATCGAGGAGGAGGGGGACAAGGTCGAAAGAGCCAAGGCCAAGCTGATGTCGATCAAGACCAACAAGGAATACTACGCGATGCTGAAGGAGATCGAGGGGACGAAGCGGACCAACGCGGCGCGCGAGGAGGAACTTCTCGCGGTCCTTGCGCGGTACGAGGAGGTGGAGAAGCGCCTCGCGGACCTGTCGGCGGATGTCGAGGAGGTGGGCGCCCGATACCGCGAGCGCATGGTGGACATCGAGGCGAGGATGGCAAAGTTCGACAAGGACATCTCCCAACTTCAGACGAAAAAGTCGGTCGTGGCGGCAAGCCTGGACAAGGGGCTCGCACGGCGATTCGAGATGATCTTCGAGCGGCGCAACGGGATTGCCATCGTGTCCGCGAGAAACCAGTCCTGCACGGGATGCCACATGAACATCTCCCCTCAGCTCTTCAACCTCCTCCAGCGCGAAGACAGGATCTACTCCTGTCCCAACTGCAACCGGATCATCTATTTCGAAGGGGACGCCGCGGAGCAGGCCGGCGGATGAAGGGGAAGGCGGTCACGGCCCGGACCGACGGCGCGAGCCGGGGGAATCCCGGCCCGTCCGGGATCGGGGCGGTGCTTGAAGTGGAAGGAGAAGCGAACCCGATCGAACGTTTCGAGTACATCGGGGAGACCACCAATAACGTAGCCGAGTACCGCGCCCTCCTCCTGGCCCTTTCGGAGGCTGAGAATCTTTCCCCCTCCTCGCTGACGATCCTGTCCGACTCGGAACTTCTCGTCCGGCAGCTAAACGGCGAATACCGCGTCAAATCGGATCTTCTGAGACCCCTGTACCAGGAGGCCTGCCGGCGTTTGCGTGGATTTCCCGGGGCGCGTATACTGCACGTAGAGCGCGGGGAAAACCAGGCCGCCGACCGTTTGGCCAACCGCGCGATCGACGCTCATTTACAGAAGGCTTGAGGAGACCAATCGGCCGCCGGCTCTCCGTAGAGAAAGCGTTGGAGGGCGGGAGGAAAGTCCGGGCTCCGCAGGGCAGGGTGCCGGGTAATCCCCGGTGGGGGCGACCCCGAGGACAGTGCCACAGAAAAGACACCGCCATCCGGCCGTTTATGGCCGGGCGGCAAGGGTGAAAAGGTGAGGTAAGAGCTCACCGCGCGGCGGGCGACCGTCGCGGCATGGCAAACCCCACCCGGAGCAAGACCGAATAGGAGGGCAACTCCGCGGAAAAGAACGCGGAGGAAGGGCGGCCCGCCCGGAGCCCTCGGGTCAAGGTCGCTGGAGGCGGGCGGAAACGTCCGTCCTAGAGAAATGGCCGAACGCGGGTTTACCCGCGGACAGAACCCGGCTTACGGTCTCCTCATCCTTTTTCCTTGCCAAAACACCGTACTTCCCTGTGGTAGAACGGGTTTTTGTTTATAAATATCTGCTCGAATCTTCCAGAAAAACGCTTGACACGACCGAAACGTTCTATAGAATGGCCGCTAGTGGGTAATTGTGGGGAAAGGTGGGTGAAG
>DATHRT010000074.1:0-11482 GCA_035464915.1 Candidatus Limnocylindria bacterium | reverse complement strand
CGGTAGCGGGAACAGAGGGCGAGCACGAGGGCAATCGACGACGGAAGATCCGCCAGGTGCCCGGGCGACACGAAGACGGGCTTGACCCCCGCCCTCGTCCGGACGGCGGCCCCCACGGTTTCCCCCGAAAGCGTCAAGGGGGCCGTGTCCCCCTTTCGCAAACCAGGGGGCTCATGCTCCCCCACGAGCCGTTTCTTGGCGCAACCGACGCTCGGCACGGACAAGAGGACCCCCATGTGGGAAGCGATTCCCATGCGGCGGGGGTGGGCGACCCCGTGACCGTCAAAAAGCATGACGTCGGGCCTATGAGAAAGCATTTCCCAGGCGGCAGCGACCGCCGGGCCTTCGCGAAAAGCTAAGTAGCCGGGAACGTAGGGGAACCGGACGCGGCAGACGGCCGTCCGCTCCTCGAGGATTGCCTTCGACGCCATGTCGAAAACGACGATGGCGGCCGCCACCATCTCCTTCGCGCCGAGGAAGGTAACGTCGGCGGCCCCCACCAGACGGATGCGGTCCGGACGGAGCGGGACATGGCGGACCAGGGAACGGAGGCGTTCCTGGACCTGCCGTGCCTGCGCCACCGAGGATACGAGGAGGGGAAGTCGTATTTTCGAATCCATAAAGTGAAAAACCCCGGCGATTTCTCGCCGGGGCTTTAATTTTCGGGGGTTTATCCCCCTCGGGCCGCATAAGCCCTGTCCTTAGATCACTTTGGTGACGTTTGCCGCCTGCGGTCCCTTGGGGCCATCTGTGATCTCGAATTCGACGCGCTCACCCTCCTTCAACGACTTGAAGCCCTCCGACTTGATGGCGCTGAAGTGGACGAATACATCCGGTCCGCCTTCCTGGGCAATGAAGCCATACCCCTTCGCGTCGTTGAACCACTTCACGGTGCCTTGTGCCAATTGCGTGTACCTCCTTCTTGAAATGCGTGTCAAACCTGAGCGAATTGCCCAAAATTTGAAACAGAGCAAACTGTACCAACCGGCATACCCCCTGTCAAGAAAGAAAACCCCCGAAACGTTTTCCCATTTCCCGGATTCCGCCGGGCGCTAGAGGATTCCCGCACCGGGGCGGAAAAGGAACCCCGACGGGCGGGGTGGTACAATACGATCGTGACCCCGCCCATAATCGTCAGCGCATCGCGCCGCACCGACGTGCCCGCCTTTCACGCGGAGTGGTTCTCCGCCTGCCTGTCCCGCGGGATCGCCTTATACCGGAACCCCTATTCCGGCAAACCGGCGGCCGTCTCCCTTACCCGGGACCGCGTGGCGGCATTTATCTTCTGGACCCGCGACCCCCGTCCGTTCCTCCCCGTCCTTTCTCGCATCGAGCGGGAAGGTTACCGGTCGGTGTTCCATTTCACCGTGACGGGGCTTCCCCGGGAGATCGAACCCTTCGTCCCCCCCTTCGCGGAGACGGTCACGGCTTTCCGCCGGCTGGCGGATACGCTCGGTCCCCGGCGCGTATTGTGGAGGTTCGACCCGCTCCTTCCCGGAGAGGATGCCGAAGGCATGGTGGCGCGGTTCGACAGGGTGTCGGAAGCCCTGGCCGGACTGTCGCCCCGCTGCACCGTGAGTATTGCCCACCCCTATCGCAAGAGCCTGCGGGCGACACGCCACCTCCCGGGGATCTGGAAAGCGTCGGGGAAGTTGCGGCCCGCCGTGGAACGGATCGCCGCCCTGGGCCGGGGGCGGGGCTTCGAGATGCTCTCCTGCTGCACCCCCCTTTTCGCCAAGTGGGGCATCCCCCCCGGCGCCTGCGTGGACAGCGGGTACCTCAAGGATCTCTACCCCGGCGCCGACATCCCCTCGTCCCCCTCCCCGGTGCGCCCCGGGTGCTTCTGTCGGTCGTCCCGGGATATCGGCTCGTACCACACCTGCCGGCACGGGTGCCTGTACTGCTATGCCGCCTGAAAAACGGCCCGTTCCGCCGAAGCGGTATTCCCTCCGGGAAATCCCGGCGGGAGGGGGAAAAATCGACTACGAGGGCGTGCTGAACCCGCAGCAGCGGGAGGCGGTCCTCCACGGGGACGGTCCTCTCCTCGTCATCGCGGGAGCCGGAACGGGGAAGACCCGCACGCTCATCTACCGGGTGGCCCGGCTCGTGGAAACCGGCGTTCCGCCCGCCTCCATCCTTCTTCTTACCTTCACGCGCAGGGCGGCGGAGGAGATGCTTCGTCGCGCCTCCCTCCTCCTCGACCGCCGGTGCGAAAAGGTGGCCGGCGGCACGTTCCACGCCTTCGCCAACACCCTCCTGCGCCGCCACGCAGGCGCGATCGGGTTCGGCGGGAACTTCACCATCCTCGACCGTGCCGATTCGGAGGACCTGATCGGATTCTTGCGGCAGGAGATCCACGTCGCCCACAAGACGGTGCGGTTCCCGCGGAAGGAGACCCTTGCGGACCTCTACAGCCGGGCGGTCAACCGGGGCGAGGACGTCGCCACCGCCGCGGAGAGGGACACGCCGCATTTCCTGTACTGCCTGGACGACATCCTCCGGATCCACCGTCTCTACGAGGCCGCGAAACGGGAACGGAACCTGATGGACTACGACGACCTGCTCGTGCACCTCGCCACCCTCCTCCGGGAGCACGAAGGGATCCGGCGGGCGGTCTCCGAGGCGTACCGGCACATCCTGGTCGACGAATACCAGGACACCAACCGCATCCAGGCGGAGATCCTGAGGCTCCTGGCGGCCACCCACGACAACGTGATGACGGTGGGGGACGACTCCCAGAGCATCTACTCGTTCCGCGGCGCAAGGTTCCGCAACATACTCGATTTCCCTTCGGACTTCCCCGGAGCGAAAGTGGTCTACCTGGAGGAGAACTACCGAAGCGTCCAGCCGATACTGGACGTAACCAACGAGATCATCGGCCGGGCGGCGGAGAAGTTTCCCAAGCGCCTGTTCACGGCCCGGGGGGGCGGGGAGAAACCGTCGATCCTGTCGGCCCCGAACGAGCGCGTCCAGTCCTTCTTCGTCGCGGACCGGATCCTCGAACTGCACGAGGATCACGGCATCCCCCTGCGGGAGATCGCGGTCCTGTTCCGGGCCGCCTACCTGTCATTCGACCTCGAGGTCGAGCTCGCCAAGAGGCACATCCCGTACCGGAAATACGGCGGGTTCAAGTTCCTGGAAACCGCGCACGTCAAGGACGTCATCGCGCATCTTAGGCTGGTCGAGAACCCCCGGGACACCCTGAGTCTCTCCCGGGTGCTGATGCTCATTCCGGGCGTGGGACGAAAGCGCAGCGCCGAGATCTGTCGCCGAGCCTACGAGTCGGCATCGCATGCCCCCGTTTTCTCCTCGCTCGCCGCGATGAAGGCGTCGGAAGGCGCCGCCCGGCTGTCCGGGTGCCTGCAGGAGCTCACGAAAGGGACACCGCCACCGCCCGCGGAGGCCCTGGCCCGGGTTCTCGCTAATTACCGCCCCCTCCTGGAGGCGAAGTACGACGACTACCCGCGGCGGCTGAAGGACCTCGAGCATCTCGATTCCCTTTGCGCGCGACACCGCACGCTTTCCTCATTCCTGGCGGAGATCACGCTCGAGCCGCCGGAGGCCTCCGTGGGGCAGATCGTAGCCCCCGAAGGGGACGGCGACACCCTCACGCTGTCGACGATCCATTCGGCCAAAGGGCTGGAGTGGAAAGTCGTCTTCCTTCTCTGGGTGCTGGACGGAAAGCTCCCGCTGGCGAGGGCGGCGGAAGACGAAGAAGAGTTGGAGGAGGAGCGGCGGCTCCTCTACGTCGCGGCGACGCGGGCGAAGGACACCCTGATTCTTACCTATCCCGTCAATATCTATGAAAGGGCGTCCGGAACGGTGCTGTCTTTGCCGTCCCGGTTCGTGGAGGATATTCCGCCGGGGGTGCTCCCCCGGTACGCTCTGATCGAATGATTACGTGCCGTCCCGGTCCTCGAACAACTTTCCGCACCAGTCGCAGTGAGGGGATTCAAGCGGAAGCCAATGGCTGCACCGCGGGCACTGCTTCTCCGGAGAGGTCTTCTTCTTCTCCTCCCCCTCGTCTTCCCACATGTCTTCGTCGTACTTCCAGTCGTCCCGCGGCATGTGTCTCCTCCGGGCGGACCTGGCGGCCTCGCGGTGCGGCTATCGCCTCGGGTAGATCATACCATCCAAGCCCTCATTCCCGTTCGGGAAAAGAAAAGGGGCGAACCATTAAGGGGTCGCCCCTTTTTTGTTACGCCGGTTTCGGGTCTGCCGGTTCGGCCCGTATCCCCCTCAGAAGCCGCCCTTCTCCTTCGTGTAGGCCAGGCGGCCCCCGGCCAGGAGGATCTCGATCTGGCGTTCGGTGAGCGTGTGCTTCGCCTCGAACTCGAACCCCTTCGTCGCGTTCCGGACCGTTACCGTCGACCCCTTCGTGATCGCCTCCCGGATCCCCGGGATCTCGATCCGGTCCCCCTGGGAGGTCCTGTCGCAATCCTCCTCGCTGGCGAACAGAAGGGGGACGATCCCGAAGTTGATCAGGTTGGCCGAGTGGATCCGCTCGAACGACCTGGTGATGACCGCGCGGACGCCCAGGTGGCTCGGGCAGATCGCCGCGTGCTCCCGCGAGGAGCCCTGGCCGTAGGACAGCCCGCCCACAACGATATTATGGATTCCCTTGCTCTTGTTCTCGAGCGCCCGCTTGCTGAATCCGGGGTCGACCCCCTCGAAGACGAATTCGGCGTACTTGCCGATGTTGGAGCGGTATTTAAGCCTGGCCCCCGCGGGCATGATGTGGTCGGTGGTGATCTTGTCCCCCACCTTCAGGGCAACCTCCCCGTGAAGGGATTCGGGGAGGGGCACGTTTTCCGGAGGATTCCCGATGTTCGGCCCCCGACGCACGGTCACCGCCGACGGGTCCTGCGCGGGCGGCAGCACCATCGAATCGTCCACCAGGAACTTCCTGGGCACCTTGACATCCGGGTATTCGATCCCCAGCTCCGCGGCCACGTCCCGGGGATCGGCCATCTCCCCTTTTAGCGCACATGCCGCGGCCGTTTCGGCGGAGACGAGGAAAATCCCGGCATCCTTCGTACCGGAGCGTCCCTCGAAGTTCCGGTTGTTGGTCCGCACCGATACTCCCCCCGAGGGGGGCGCCTGCCCCGCCCCGATGCAGAAGCCGCAGGCCGTCTCGAGGATCCGGGCCCCGGAGCTTGCCAGGGTCGCGATGCTGCTCTCCCTGGCCGTCATCTGGAGGACCTGGCGCGAGCCGGGGGCGACGCCGAAGGAGACGTTTTCCGGGATCACCTTGCCGTTCATGATCCTGGCGAGCGTCGTGATGTCCTTGTAGGAGGCGTTCGTGCACGACCCCACGAGGACCTGGTCGACCCTCTTCCCCGCGATGTCCTTCACGCGGGTGACGTTGTCGGGGCTGTGCGGCTGGGCCACCATCGGCTCGAGGGCGGAGAGGTCGATGTCGATCACCCGGTCGTACTTCGCCGTGGGGTCGGCCTTGAGGTTTACCCACTGGTCTGCCCTTCCCTGCGCCTTGAGAAATGCCTTCGTCACCCTGTCGGACGGAAAGACCGAGGTGGTGACGCCCAGCTCCGCCCCCATGTTGGTGATGGTGGCGCGCTCGGGGACGGACAGGGTGGCCACCCCTTCCCCGCCGTACTCGATGATGCAACCCACGTTCCCCTTGGTGGTGAGAATCTCGAGAAGTTTCAGGATCACGTCCTTGGCCGCCACCCAGGGCTGCAAGCTCCCGGTGAGGTTCACCTTGACCACGCGGGGATACGTCAGAAAGAAGGGTCCGCCCGCCATGGCCACGGCGACGTCCAGGCCCCCTGCACCGATCGCCATCATCCCGATCCCGCCGCCGGTCGGCGTATGGGAGTCGGAGCCGAGCAGCGTCTTTCCGGGGGCGCCGAACCGCTCCAGGTGGACCTGGTGGCAGATGCCGTTGCCTGCCCGGGAGTAGTAGACCCCGTGCTTCGCCGCGACGGTCTGAAGGTAGAGGTGATCGTCGGCGTTCTCGAACCCCTCCTGCAGCGTGTTGTGATCGACGTAGGAGACCGAGATCTCGGTCTTCACCCGGGGGATGCCCATCGCCTCGAACTGCAGGTACGCCATCGTCCCGGTGGCGTCCTGCGTGAGCGTCTGGTCGATCCGGATCCCGACCTCCTTGCCGGGCTTTTTCTCCCCGGATACGTAGTGATTCTTGATGATCTTCTCGACGATGTTCCTTCCCACGATGGTCCTCCTTCCCCTTCCCGGGACGGTATGTTGGATGGTCTTTCGCTGGACTGTCGACAGTATTCGAACGGATGATCGACTCATCATACGAAATGAGATATACAATATCAACATCCGAGGCGGGCGGCGGAAGCACAATACTTCCCGTTCCAGGCCTTTCGTTGGCCGTCGATCCCGGGGAAAAGGGCGATACAATAAGAAAAATAAACTTTCGACCCGTTCCCGCCGCTCCGGGCACACCCCGGGAGACGGAAGGATGGGGCGGGGGAGCCGTGACCCCGGTTCATCATCCCCTCGCGCGGGAGGATCCCACAGACAGGAGGGGACACGAAAAAGGGTATGCGCAAACAACTACGCAAAATGGCAGGACGACTCTTCACTCTCACCCTGTGTCTCGCTATCCAGGCCGGGTGCAACAAGGCCCAGCCCCCTCCCCAAAACGTGATACCCCCGGAAAAAACGATCCTGATCGGCCTGATCCCCGAGCAGAATATTTTCAAGCAGATCGAACGCTACGAACCGCTGGCTGACTATCTCTCCGGGAAAACCGGGGTCAGGATCAATCTCAAGATTCTTCCCCGTTATGGGAACATCATCAACAACTTCCGTTCCATGGGACTGGATGGAGCTTTTTTCGGGAGCTTCACCTACGCACTTGCCCATGAAACACTGGGGGTGTCCGTCATTGCCCGCCCGTTGGCTCTCGACAACACGTCCACGTACCACGGTCTGATCTTCGTAAGGAAGGACAGCGGCATCGGGACGATCGCGGACATGAAAGGAAAGCGGTTCGCTTTCGTGGACAAGGCGACGACCGCCGGATACCTTCTCCCGCTGGAATATTTCCACGAAAACGGAGTGAAGGATTTCCGGACCTATTTCCGGGAGACCTATTTTACGGGAACCCACGAAGACGCCATCTTGGATGTGCTCAACGGAAAAGCGGACGTGGGAGCCGCGAAGAACACCGTTTTCCAGCGCATGTCGGAGAAAGACAGTCGGATCACGAAGGAGCTTGTCGTCCTGGAGAGATCCCCGGACGTACCGGAGAACGGGCTTGCATTGAAAACAGATGTCGAGGAAACGTTGAGAGAGAGGTTCTGCTCGGCCCTTCTCGCCATGCACGATGACCCGGAAGGGAAAAAAATTCTGGAACGGTTCGGGGCGAAAAAATTCATCCCGACGACGGACAGGGATTACGACCCGGTATACGGCTATGCTCGTGAAATCCATCTGGATCTCTCGAAATACGATTACGTCAACCAGTAATTACGAATGAAGAGAAAGATCCTCATCGGCCTGGGCATTATCACCGTGATCTTCTTTTGCGGAAGTGGATACATCATCTATGCAATCGATTCCTCCACATCGCGTCTCGACAACATGATCATGCTCCATCAGGTGGAAATATTGCGGGAGCATTATCTGATCCAGATCAAGCGGGTACAAGCCGACCTGTTGCTGAAAGACACGCGTTACCCGAGGAGTTTCGACATATTCGTAAAAGACATCCTCAGCATGGGAAAAATAATCCACACCTGTTACGACTGCCATCACAACAGGAAAATCGCGAACAGAATCAATATCTTGAACAAACGTACCGATGATTACAAGAATGCCCTGAGCAGGGTGTTGACCATCCGGGCGAACACCGCCCGTCTTTCCCTCGAAAAGGACCATGCCTTCCGGGTCGGAGAGGCGTTGACTACGGAAGTCCGGGACATGATCGAGATGACCCGCGCCAACTTGGAAAAGAAGAGGGAAAAATCGCTTCAGGATATCGCGAAGACGAAATATATTCTCTATTTTCTGATCGGGATCATTCCCCTGCTGTCCGGGACCCTCGCGTATATTGTCCTCAAAGGGATTACCAATCCGATGGAGAGGCTTCTGGATTCCACGAGAAGGCTCAAAAGCGGGGACTTGGACCATCGCATCGAGGGATTGAAGCACGAATTCGGCGAACTGGCGGTCGCGTTCAACGAAATGGCGAGTTCCCTGAAAGATCAGATGCTCAAAATGCAGAGGACGGAACAGATGGTCGTGGTTGCGCAACTTGCGGCGGGACTGGCTCACGAGATCAAGAACCCGCTCGCCGGGATCAAGGTCGCCATGCACGTCCTGTCGGAGGAAGCCTCCCTTTCCGAAGAAGACCGCGCCGTCCTGGGGAAAGTCATCGAGGAGATTACGCGACTGGATTCGCTGATGAAAAATTTCCTGAATTTCGCGAAACCGCCGAAGCCCACCTTATCCCCCTTGAACGTCAATGAGCTTCTGCACGCAACTCTTGCCTTCTACACCAATTCCGATGCGAACCACCCGGGGAAATCGGACGGGATCCGGATCGAAAAGGATTTTCGCTCCGTTCCTCAAACCATGGCGGATCTCATGCAACTCCAGCAAGTTTTCTTGAATATCGTATTGAACGCGATCGATGCCATGCCGAAAGGGGGAACCCTGACGATCCGGACGTCCTTCTCGGAGGAATCGGGCCGCATCCGGGTCGAGATAGCGGATACGGGGAAAGGAATCGGGGAAGGGCCCACCGAGAAGATCTTCGAGCCGTTTTTCACGACGAAGCCGAAGGGGACCGGTTTGGGCCTGGCGATTTCGAAACAACTTGTCGAGCAGCACGGAGGTTCCATCGCCGCGGCGAACAATCCGGGCGGAGGCGCCACGTTCGAGATTCTTCTCCCGCGGATATCCCCGGAGGAGGACGTCTCGGCATGAGCGCCAAAGGTCGTGTTTTTCTCCTGGACGACGATCAACTGATCGTCTCCATGCTGGCCCGGGCATTGAAGAAGGAAGGCTACGAGGTGCATGCGGAAACCGATTCTTTTGAGATCGTCGAAAAGATCCGCTCCACTGCCCCCGATGTGGCGTTGCTGGACATCAAGCTTCCCGGAAAAAGCGGGATCGACATCCTCAAGGAGCTGACGAACCGAGAAATCCCCACCCAGGTGGTGATGCTGACATCCGATGACACCGCGGAAACCGCGGTAAAAGCGATGAAGCTGGGTGCCGTGGATTACCTCACCAAGCCCTTCGACCTGGACGAGGTCAAGATCGTCATAAAAGGCATCGTCGAAAAAGGGAACCTGATGCGGGAGGTCGACTACCTGCGGAAGGTAAGCTCGGAAATCCTGTATCAGGAGATCGTCGGTGAGTCCGCGATAATTCGGGAGTTGATGACGAAGGCCCGGAAGATAGCGGCGGCCCGTGTCCACACCATCCTCATCACCGGGGAAAGCGGTACCGGCAAGGAACTCTTCGCAAGGTACATCCATCATGTCATGCATCGGAAAGACTCCTCCGGGCATTTCCCGTTCTTCGGGATCAATTGCGCCGCTCTCCCGGAACACCTCATCGAGAGCGAACTCTTCGGGCACGAAAAGGGCGCGTTTACGGACGCCAAGGAGGATAAAAGAGGAATCTTCGAGGTGGCCTACGGCGGCTCGATCCTTCTCGACGAGATCGGGGAAATGAAGCATAACCTGCAGAGCAAGCTGTTGCGGGTGCTTGAGGAGAGGAAGGTGAGACGAATCGGGGGAAGGACGGATATCCCTATCGACGTGACGGTATTCGCCACCACAAACAGGGACATCGAGGAAGAAGTGGAAGCGGGGGAATTCCGGATGGATATGTTTTACCGTCTGAACGCCTTTTCCCTGCGGATCCCCCCGCTCCGGGAGAGGGAAAAGGATATCCCCGTCCTCGCCCGGTATTTCCTGACCCACTATTCCAGGAAATACAACAAGAAAACATTTACGGGTTTTTCTCCCGAGGCGGAAGAACTGATGTTGCCGTACCGGTGGCCGGGGAACGTACGGGAGTTGAGAAACGTCATCGAGAGGATCGTCGTGCTGGAAAATGCGGAAATGATACTTCCCGAGCACCTGCCGAAGGAGATCCTTCACCCGGCAAGGGCGGATAACCAACCCCCCGGCTTCGATTTCACCCTGCCCGACTCGGGGCTGTCCCTCGAGGAGGTCGAAAAAGACCTCATCCTCCAGGCGCTCGAGAAGGCAGGGCACAACAAGACGCTCGCCGCAAAGCTATTGAATATCAGCTACGATTCCCTTCGGTATCAGGTAAAGAAATTCGGGCTGGAATAGGACGGCGGAAGGAGAAATTCCGCCAGAAACCGCAAGCCGGCAACCACACCGTCGTCCTGATGGAGTACCCAGACCACCTCGGCGATCGCGTCCGGAGGGACGAATTTCGATAATGGGTCGTCACCGGTTGCCATCCTCATTTTATAGCGAATACCCTTTTTTACCGGATATTCCGTATAAAGCCGGAGACCGCCTGTTCCGACGTCAATCGCGAAACCACTCAGGAAGGCAAGGCGATACGGGTCCTCCGCGGGAGGAGGGTCGGCGACTTCGAGTCGCAATGGGATATGGCAGAGATACCTCTCGTTCTTCCTTTTTTCGGAGTACTCCCCGAAAGAGCTTTCCAGTATGCGGTTTATATCATTGATGTTGAACGGTTTTTCGATGAACTGAAGGGCCCCTTCCGAAAAGGCCCGTTTCCGGTTTTGCTCGGTTCCATCCGCGCTTATGACAACCACCTTCGTTCCCGGAGAGATCTCTTTAATCTCTTTTAAAAGATCCAGTCCGCTCCCGTCCGGCAGGTGAATATCGAGAAGCACAAGGCTATATGGTTTTTCACGGAGTTCGTCTAAGGCCTCCACGCAGTTTCCGACGGCATGAACCGACATACGCCGGCCGGAAAATCGTCTCTTCAGCGCCCAGCAGATCAGGGGCTCGTCGTCTACGACAAGAACATTGACGGGGTGCATGAAAATATTTATGGCAATTTATATGCCAAGGAGGAAACGAAAATCGTCGCAAGAAAACGCGTTTATTATTGAAGATATTGTACCGGAACAAGAAAATGGAGAAATATTTTACAATATTGATCCCGGTGATAATCCCGACGATACCGGTGATATTTCTTAACTGACCGATAGACAAAATCCCATATTCGATCCTTACGCGTTTCCCGGTATCCGGTGGAATCCCCGGAGGGGTTGGGGTTTTCCCCGGGCAGGCCTTCCCCAAGACATTCAACTAAACGAAATTGCCTTGATTTCTTTTGGTATTTTCGACGTATCGGGCATGGCATATTCGTTGCTTTCCTTAACTGCATGGGGATGTTTGCGGACGAGGCAATAAATTGGCTGTGATTCTTGTTGACAGGCAGGCTGTATTCTGTATACAGTGTCCTAACGCATTGCCCGGGATCGATCCAAAACATTTTATTATCAGACCATTTAAGA
>DATHRT010000073.1:0-5998 GCA_035464915.1 Candidatus Limnocylindria bacterium | reverse complement strand
CCCCTTGACGCTTTCGGGGGAAACCGTGGGGGCCGCCGTCCGGACGAGGGCGGGGGTCAAGCCCGTCTTCGTGTCGCCCGGGCACCTGGCGGATCTTCCGTCGTCGATTGCCCTCGTGCTCGCCCTCTGTTCCCGCTACCGGATCCCCGATCCGGCCAGGCGGGTCCACCAGTTGACGCAGGAGATCCGGAGGGCGAGATAAAGGCAAGCCGCGCGCGCCGCGATGATGTGCCGAATGCGAGGGCGTCGGGACAGGCTCCACTCCCTCGGGGGATCCCCTGCGTCGTGCGCTGCGATCGTGCGCCCTCCAATAGTGGCGTTGTCTCGGGACCCCTCCGCGAGCCTGGGTCCTCGGTCACCGGCGTTCTCCCAGCCGGGTGTACGACGCAGGGGAGGAAGAGTTCTTAGGAACGTCCCGGTTCTTAGGAAGTCGCGATCATTTCCCGGGCGCTGCGGGGGTACCCTGCGGCAACGGGGGGATCGCGGGCTGTTCCACCGGCCCCGGCATCGTCTGGGCAGGCACTCCCCCCTTCATGATGCTCGACGCGGGCCGGGATCCCGAAAAGTACGCCAGAAAGAGGGACGTGAGCATGAAGATGACCGCGGCCGCGGCGGTCATCTTGCTCAGGAAGCTGGTGGGGCCGCTCGAACCGAACAGGGTCTGGGAGGAGCCGCCCCCGAAGACGGCCCCGATATCGGCCCCTTTCCCCGTCTGGAGAAGAATGATGAGGATGAGGGTCACGGACACCACGATGTGCAGAATTACGATCAGGGTATACATTGCGCTTTACGGTTCCTCCGTTATCGGTACTTCACGATTTTCGCGAACGACCCGGCGGAAAGGCTCGCCCCGCCGACGAGCGCCCCGTCGATGTCCTCCTGGGCCATCAAGGTGGCGATGTTTTCCGGCTTGACGGAACCCCCGTAGAGGATCCGCACCGAGCTCCCGGCTTCGTCCCCCCACAACTCCTTCAGTCTACCACGGAGGAAAGCGTGGACCTCCTGGGCCTGCGCGGGCGTGGCCGTCTTGCCGGTCCCGATGGCCCAGACCGGCTCGTACGCCACGACGATCCTCCCCGCGGCCGACGCCGGAACCTCCGCGAGCCCGTCGCGAATCTGCCTTTCCACGACCTCGATCGTCCTGCTCGCCTCGCGCTCGTCCAGCGTTTCCCCCAGGCACAGGATCGGGACCAGCCCCGCGGCGAGGGCGGCCCGGACTTTCCGGTTCACGAACCCGTCGGTTTCCAGGAAATATTGCCGCCGCTCCGAGTGACCGATGATGGCGTAGGCGGCGCCCGCGTCCCGCACCATCCGGGGGGAGACCTCCCCCGTGTACGCCCCCTCGTCGGCGAAGTGGACGTTCTGCGACGCCACGCCGACCCTCGTGCCGCGCGTCAGGGCCGCGACGGCAGCCAGGCAGGGAAAGGGGGGGGCCAGAACGATCTCCACGCGACCCGCATCCGCCACGAGCGGGAGAAACTCCCGGACGAAGGCGGAAGCCTCCTCCGCGGTCTTGTACATCTTCCAGTTGCCCGCGATGACGGGGTTTCGCATCCCCCTACGCTGCCCCTTCCACGTACTTGGCGAGGTCCACCATACGGCAGGAGTACCCCCACTCGTTGTCGTACCAGGCCAGCACCTTCGCCATCTTTCCCGCGATCACCTTGGTGGAAAGGGAGTCGAACTCCGAGGAGTAGGAACTATGGTTGAAGTCGATGGACACCAGCGGCTCGTCGACGTACCGGAGAATTCCCTTCAGCGGCCCTTCCGCCGCCTTTTTCATGGCGGCGTTGATCTCCTCGGCAGTTGCCGCCTTGGAGAGTTCGACGGTGAGGTCGACGAGCGACACGTTCGCGGTGGGTACCCGGATCGCCCCTCCGTCGAGTTTCCCCTTCAGTTCCGGGATCACGAGGGCCACCGCCTTCGCGGCGCCGGTGGTGGTCGGGATCAGGGACACCCCTGCCGCACGGGCACGACGCAGGTCCTTGTGCGGAAGGTCGAGGATCCGCTGGTCGTTGGTGTACGCGTGGATCGTGGTCATGAGTCCCCGCTCGATGCCGAAGGCGTCCAGTAGCACCTTGGCGACGGGCGCGAGGCAGTTGGTCGTGCAGGAGGCGTTCGAGATGATTCTGTGCTTGGCCGGGTCGAACGTCTTCTCGTTTACCCCCATTACGAAGGTGGCGTCGGGATTCTTGGCCGGCGCCGAGATGAGGACCCGCTTCGCCCCCGCCTTGAGGTGCTTTTCCGCCCCCTCCCGGTCCGTGAACTTCCCGGTGGACTCGATGACCACCTCCACCCCGAGCTTCTTCCACGGAAGCTCGGAAGGGTCCTTCACGGCGAAGACCTGGATCTCCTTCCCGGCGACGATGAGCTTGTTGTCCCGGTCCTCCACCTTCTCTTCGAATCGCCCGTGGATGGAGTCGTATTTCAGGAGGTGGGCGAGCGTTTTCGCATCGGTGATGTCGTTGACGGCCACGATTTCCAGCGCGGGGTCCTTGTACGCCGCGCGGAGGAAATTGCGTCCGATCCGCCCGAACCCGTTGATCCCGACTTTGACTGCCATGTCAATTCCTCCCGGCAGGATGATTTGGTGAAAAGGACGAAGGAAAAGATGAAAATAACCCTTTCCCCTCCTTCTGTCAATTCAGGATGGCCTTCCCGAATCGATCGCCCGTCGTGGCCCCTTCCTCGGCTCACCCCTTACCGTCGATGCCTGCGGCTGACGAATCGGCGATCCTTTCCGCCCATCCGGCGGCCTTCTCTGCGGGGAAAGGGACCTCCCCGGCAAAGGATTTCTCGAGGCGGAAGAGAGTGACCGCGCGAAACCCCCGCGCCATCGCGAACAGGCCCGGGGACCTTTCCCGGAGCACAATGTCTCTAACCGGGGGGATGCCGAGCGCCTTGCCCGACTCCCGCACGAGAAAAAGGAGGGCGGGGTCCACCCGGTAGGGGAGGAAAGGGCCTTCCGCCACGCTTGCCGCGGGCGGTCCTTCGGCATCCCGGGCGAATTCGAGAAAGACCCCGTACCCGCGGAAGAGGGGACCGCGGTGCCGGGCGAGGAAGTATTTGACCTCTGCTCCGTCCCCCGAATACACGAGGAGGAACGGGCGAAAGTCGGCTCCCCGCGCGGCGGCCAACCGGGATACCCACGAAACCGACTGGTTCGGCGGCCCATCCCTTTGGGGGAGCGGACGCGCCCACTCCCGGGCCGCGAAAACGGTCATCGCGGTCCCGGTGAGGGCTCCGACAAGGGGAAGAGGGGGCAGAACCACCAGGAGGACGCCGCCGGAGACCGCGCAGAACAGAAACGCGAGAATCAGGCCCCCGGCCGAGGCGGCCCTCCGGATCGTCTCTTCCCGGGAGAAGTACCCGCTCCCCGTCATCCGGCATCGCAGGGGAATGCCGAAGAACAGGGCCTTTCGTTTCCTGTCCGAGGGGGTTCCCCAAACGACCAGAACGGAGCGTGTTTCCTTGGGGCCCAGCCAGGCGACGGGGGAGAACCCGTAGGCGTCGAGCAGCAGGAGGACCGCCCCCCCGACGGCCGCCAGAAAGGATGCCGCAGCATTTCCTCCGATCAGAAGGAACCCCCCTGCCGCGCAGGCCAGGAATCCCGCGGAGGGGGAGAGTTGGGGACGGGAAGGGAGGCGGAACCGCTCCCGGGCGCATTCGATCCCTTCCGCGCGGAGGCGCTCCTCGACGGAATCGAGTTCCCGGGCTAGCGAGGACACGGGTACATTGCCTTTTTCCGGAAGATTATCGCACTTGGTTTCACCATAGGTATTACCCGTTGAACGATTCTATCAAGGGGAAGGAAGATCGGTACGCCGACGTGCTCGAATTCGCCTACCGCCAGGCGCTGCGGCACGAATAACCCCCCTCCGAGGATGCGGACGAAGATCGACGCGCCCGGCCACCCATGTTGAACTCTATGTATAATGGGGGCGCACCGGAAGAGAGAAAGGAGACGCCGGGATGGCCGAGAAACCGAAGGTGGTGATCACGCGGAGACTCCCAGGGGTTTCCCTGGCAAAGATCGGGGAGAAGGCGTTGGCGCTGTATCCGGACCGCGACGGGCCGATGCCCCGCAGGGAGCTGCTCAGGAAAGTCCGCGGGGCCGTCGGAATCCTTTGCACGTTGGAGGACCGGATCGATGCCGCCCTGATGGATGCTGCGGGTGAATCGCTCCGTGTCGTGTCCAATTTCGCCGTCGGGGTCAACAACATCGACGTGGCGGAGGCGACGCGAAGGAAGATCCGCGTTTGCAACACGCCCGACGTCCTTACCGAGGCGACCGCGGACCTCGGGTTCGGGATCATGATGGCGGCCGCGCGGCGGTTCTCGGAGGCGGAGCGGTTCCTGCGGGCGGGAAAGTTCACCGCGTGGGACCCTTGGGGATTTTTGGGCGTCCCGGTGTTCGGGAGGACGCTGGGGATCGTCGGTATGGGCAAGATCGGCAGCGCCATCTCCGCTCGGGCGAGGGGGTTCGAGATGCAGGTCCTCTACCACGACCGCAACCGTCTTCCGAAGGCGCGGGAGGACTTCCTCAGGGCAAGGCACGTCGGGCTCGACGATCTGCTGTCCGGCAGCGATTTCGTCGTGATCTCCGTCCCGCTCTCCCCCGAAACGCGGGGGATGATCGGCCGGGACCACCTGGGGAAGATGAAAAAGGAGGCGGTCCTGGTGAACATCGCGCGCGGCGGGATCGTCGACGAGGCGGCGCTTGCCGAGGCGCTTGCGGAGGGACGGATCTTCGCGGCAGGGCTGGACGTCTACGAGAAGGAGCCGAAGGTCCACCCCAGAATGCTTCGCGCCCCGTCTGCTGTGCTCCTTCCTCACATAGGAAGCGCCACGACGCAGGCCCGGGAGGGGATGGGGGAGCTGGCGACCGAGAACCTGCTGGCGGTCCTTTCGGGGGACGATCCCCCGTGCCCGGTCAATTGAAGCCGAACCCTTTCCGTCTCAAAAACTCGGTCGGGTCGAAATGGCCGGTACGGGAAAAGGGGATGCGCACGACGCCGACGACGTGGGTCCGGATGCCGACCGACCCGTTGAACTCGTAGGTGACGGACCGGCCGAAGAGCGCCTCCTTTGCGGCGTTGAGGAAAGCTTCCGGCCGAAGGGAGATGGGCACCTTCACCACCGTAATTCCCGATGCCCCGAGACGTATATCTTCGCGGTGCTCCCCTCCCGCGACCGTGTCCCGCCCGAAGATCGCGGAATAGGCGACATAGGAGACTTCCAGGGGATAGTCGTTGCGGTTGTCCACCTCGAGGCTCAGGAGGCAGTCCCACGGTTTCTCGGGATCGACAAGCGGGTTCGACAGGAGCGCCACGTCGATCAACCGGATCTTCGGCGTCCGGAAGACGTTCTTGACAGTGCCTCTGCAGGAAAGCGGGGAAATCGCAAGGGGGAGAAGGAGGAGGAGGTAGATCCACTTGGCCGTTCGCATCTCCGATATTCGGGTTCCCGTGGGTTTCCCCGAAAAGGACCTCCTCTCGAAAGTTCTTCTCATTATAGGGGTTCCCCCGGACGAGGTGGAGCACTTTTCCGTAGCCCGCCGCGGGATAGACGCGAGGCGCAAGGGGGCGATCCGGCGCATCTACGCAGCGGATATTTCCCTCCGCTCCCCCGCGTTGGAGGAGACGGTGTGCTCCCGGGTTGCCTCGGCGCGCCCGCACCTCCCCGTTCCCGACCCGTTTCCCCGGGACCTCGTCCGTCCCCCCCCGGTGCGGCCGGTCGTCGTGGGAGCAGGCCCCGCCGGGCTGTTCGCCGCGCTCACCCTCGCCCGGTTCGGCGCACCGCCGATTCTTTTGGAGAGGGGACGGCCGGTCGAGGAGCGTTCCCGGCAGGTCGCTGCCTTCTGGAAAGAAGGGGCGCTGGACCCCGAGAGCAACGTGGCATTCGGGGAAGGCGGAGCGGGGACGTTTTCCGACGGGAAGTTGACCACGAGGATCGGGGACCCGTTGGTCGAGCACGTGATCCGGCTGTTCGCGGAGTT
>DATHRT010000072.1:0-10546 GCA_035464915.1 Candidatus Limnocylindria bacterium | reverse complement strand
CCCTCAAGGACCGCCTCTACTGCTCCCGCGCGGACGATCCGGCCCGCCGGTCCGGGCAGTCCTCGCTGTTTACGATCGGCCGCGACCTCCTGTCCCTCATCGCCCCCGTCCTCTCGTTCACGGCGGAGGAGGCCTGGGGATTTCTCCCCGCCTATCCCGGCAAGCCGGAAAGCGTCTTCCTCACGAACATGCCGGAGCCCAGGGATCTGCCGGGCGGAGACGAGATCGCGGCTCGGTGGGAACGGATCCTGGCCGTTCGAACCGAGATCGCCCAGCCGCTCGAGACGGCGAGGACGGAGAAGCGGATCGGAAGCGACCAGGACGCGCTCGTCACCGTCTCTCCCGGGCCGTTCTCCGACCTTTTCCAAAGCCATCTTCCGAAGATCCGGGAAGTTCTTATCGTGTCCGGCCTTACGGTCGGCGAAGTTGCCGGACCCGACGCCTACCGGAGCCAGGCCTTCCCGGGACTCGCCGCCCGGGTGGAAAAATCCCCCTGGAGAAAATGCGAGCGGTGCTGGAACCACGCTCCCGAGGTCGGAACCGTGCCCGCCGCCCCCGAGCTTTGCAGCCGGTGCGCCGCCACGACCCGCACCTGAGAGCGCCTTGCAAAGCCTTCGCAAATTCGCCGTTCCCGCCCTGGCCACCGGAGGGCTTACGTTGGCCGACCAGTGCTCCAAGGCCTGGATCGTGTCCCGCTTCGACCTGTATGAGGCGAAGGCGGTCCTTATCAACTTCCTCCACGTCGTTCACTTCCGCAACACCGGCGCCGCGTTCGGGCTCCTGTCCAGCCTCAATCCCAGGTGGGTGCATCCCCTGCTTGTCGCGGCCACGGTGTTCGCCATGGTGGCAGTACTCGCTTACATCCACTTCCTCCCGTGCCGGGGTCCCGCGCCCTTCGGTCTGGGCCTCATCCTGGGGGGAGCGATGGGGAATCTGATCGACCGCGCCCGGCTCGGATACGTGGTGGACTTCCTCGACGTCCACTGGTACCAATATCACTGGCCGGCTTTCAACGTGGCCGACGTAGGGATCACCGTCGGCGTTTTCCTCCTGATCCTGGACATGTTGTACTGGTCGAAGGAGGAAGGGAACACGAACAAAACGGCCTGAGGCAGCGCACCGCGCTCCGCTTGTGTTCTCCCCCCCTGGGTGTATACTGCATACAGATCAAGGACGTTGCGCGGAATTATCGGAGTGATGCCGCAGAATGCACGCAGAACGGACACCCCTTCCCGGAGAAAACGCTTCCGCGTCCCTCCGGGGCGAATCTGACCCGACTGTTCCGGCGCCGGCGCCGCACTCCCAGCGGGTCGTTCCCAAAGGCGTGCGCTGGTACAAGAGCATCGAATTCAAGATCATACTGTCCGTGGCCATCACCACCCTGGCGGTCAACGGATTCTTCACCTTCCTGTATCTGGACGTCCAGGCAAGGCACCTCGACGAGACGATCCTCAAGAACGCCACCCAGCTGAGCGAGACCATCCGGAAGTCGATCCAGTACGACATGCTCGTGAACCGCAAGGAGAACGCGTACCGGATCATGCAGACCATCGCGGAACAGGAAGGGATCGAGAAAGTCCGGATCTACGGGAGCGAAGGCGCGATCCTCTTCTCGACCGACAAGGACGAGCGGGGAACCATGGTGGACAAGAAGGTGGAGGCCTGCTACGCGTGCCACGCGAAGGACACCCCCATCGAGAGACTCGCCACACCTTCGAGGAACCGGATCTTCCCGTCCGGAAAGGGATACCGAATTCTCGGCATGATCAACCCGATGTACAACGACCGCGAGTGCTCCTCCGCGGAATGCCATGCGCACCCGGCCTCCCAGAAAGTTCTCGGCGTGATCGACATCACGATGTCGCTGGCCGCGGCGGACGAGGAGATGCACTCCGCCCGCCAGCAGACCATCGCGTTCAACCTCATGTCGATCCTCTCGATATCGGTCATCGCCGTAATCTCCCTGCTGGTGTTCGTGGGGAAACCTGTCCGGCAACTCGTCCTCGGGACCAACCGGGTGGCCCGGGGGGACCTGCACCACGTCATCCCCATCGACTCCGATGACGAGATGGGACACCTCGCGCGGTCGTTCAACAAGATGACGGAGAGTTTGCAGCGGGCGAACGAGGAGATCCACGAATGGATCCGGACCCTGGAGCAGAAGGTCGAGGAACGGACCAAGGAGCTCAAGGACGCCCAGTTCCAGCTCCTGCATACGGAGAAGCTGGCCGCGGTGGGAAAGATCGCGGCGACGGTGGCCCACGAGATCAACAACCCGCTGACCGGAGTGTTCACCTACATCAAGCTGATGGAGAGGAGGATCGAGGAGGGGAAAAACGGGGCCCACGACATGGAGAAGTTCCGGGAGTACCTCTCCACCATGAGCCGGGAAGTCCAGAGGACGAGCGCGATCGTCCACAATCTTCTCGACTTCACCCGCCCGAAGGAACCGAGCAGGAAGATGGTCAACCTCAACTCTCTCGTCGAGGAATCGCTCAATATCGTCAAGAACAAGCTGACCATCTCCAACATCACGTTGGAAAAGAAGATGGATCCCCTGCCGGACATCCAGGCGGACTCCGCGCAGATGAAACAGGTGTTCATCAACCTCATCATCAACGCCTGCGAGGCCATGGAGGGAGGAGGGACGCTCACCATCACGTCCCGTCACGACGGGACCCGTAACGCGGAGACGATCACATTCGCCGACACCGGCGCCGGGATCTCCCCCGAGGACCTGCCGCGGGTGTTCGACCCGTTCTACTCCACCAAGGATAAGGGGACGGGACTGGGGCTTTCCGTCGTCTACGGCATCGTCACAAGGCACAACGGAAGGATCGAGGTCAGGAGCCGTCCCAAGGGAGGGGCGGAGATGATCGTCACCCTTCCGACGACCTGAAAAAGGACCGGGGATATCGACGACACCATCTACATACGGCCGGTGGGGATGATCCCCGATGCCATGCTCCGGAAGTTGCGGGACCACCTGCGGGACTACCTCTCCCTCCCGGTGCGGGTAACGAGGAACATGCCCGTGCCGGAGGGGAGCTACGAAAGGAGCAGGAACCAGTACAACTCCACCCGGATCCTCAGGGAGATCCTCACGGAGACCCCGGCCGACGCGATCAAGATCGTCGGGATCATCGACAAGGACCTGTGCATCCCGATCCTGACCTTCGTCTTCGGAGAAGCCCAGCTGGGGGGGATGGCATCGATCGTTTCGATCGCGAGACTTCGGCAGGAATTCCACGGGCTCTCCCCCGACGACGGGATCCTGTTCGAGCGTCTGGTGAAGGAGGCCCTTCACGAACTGGGTCACAACTTCGGGCTCATTCACTGCAGCGACCGGGAGTGCATCATGTACCTTTCCAACACCGTGCGGGACGTCGACAGAAAGAAGACCACCTATTGCGGGAGCTGCGACACCGCCCTGTATTTGAAAAGCGAAACATGGAGGATATGACCATGGAGCCGAAGGTACACATCCTGATCGTAGACGACGAAGAGATCGTCCGGGAATCCCTGGCGAGCTGGCTGGGGGAAGACGGATATGAGGTGGGGGTCGCGGAAAACGGGGCGCGGGCGCTGGAGCGTCTTCCCGAGAAGGAATGGAACCTGGCCATGGTCGACCTGAAGATGCCCGGCATGGACGGGATCGAACTGATGGACGAGATCCGGAAGGTAAAGCCCGAAATGATCGTCATCATCATGACCGCCTACGCAACGGTGGACACCGCCGTCCAGGCGATGAAGAAGGGCGCGTACGACTACATCGTGAAGCCGTTCAATCCGGAGGATCTCTCGATGACGATCCGGAAGATCATCGAGCACCAGAAGCTGGTGAAGGAAAACCTCTATCTCCGGAAGGAACTGAAGAAACAGTACCGGCTCCACGACATGGTGAGCAAGAACCACAAGATGATCGAGATCTTCGAACTCGTCAAAACCGTTGCGAAGAGCAACTCGATCGTTCTCGTCCAGGGCGAAAGCGGAACCGGGAAGGAGCTTCTGTCCCGTGCCATCCACATGGAGAGCCCCCGGCGGGACGAACCCTTCGTGACGGTATCGTGCGCCGCCCTCACGGAGACACTGCTGGAGAGCGAACTGTTCGGGCACGAGAAAGGGGCCTTCACCGGGGCGGACCAGGCAAGAAGCGGAAAGATCGAGCTCGCCAAGGACGGAACCCTATTCCTCGATGAAATCGGCGACATCAGCCTCAAACTGCAGATGGACCTGCTGCGGGTCATCGAGCAGAGGGAGTTCCGGCGCGTCGGGGGGACTCAGCTCATTCCCATCACCTCCCGGATCATCGCCGCCACGAACCGGGACCTTGCGAAGGCCATCGAGGAGGGAAAGTTCCGGGAGGACCTCTATTACCGGCTCAACGTCATTTCCGTCTACATACCACCTCTCCGGGAAAGGAAGGAGGATATACCGCTGCTCGTAGAGCACTTCCTCGACCGGTTCAACATCGAGATGGGGAAGAATGTCGACGGGTTGGCCGAGTCCGCCATGCGCCTGCTCATGGACTACGGCTGGCCGGGAAACGCCCGCGAATTACGGAACGTGATCGAGAGGGCGATGGTCGTCGCGAAGGGGAGGATGATCCTCGACGCCGACCTGAGCCTTCCGCAAGCCTCCGGGGTATCCGGGGTGCAGGACAGCCGTGGCAAATCTCTCTCCGAAGTGGAGAAGGAGCATATCCGCCAGGTCCTCGTCGCGAACCGCTGGAACATTGTCCGGTCCGCCCAGGTTCTCGGGATCGACCGCGTCACGCTCTACAACAAGATCCGGAAATACGAACTGAAGAAGGAACCGGTGTTGAATACGTAAACTTGCCGTAACATTATTCAACACCTTAACCTATCGGAAAGAAAGGAGATAATTTTTAAACAGGGGAGCCGTAGAGAATCTCTACATATCCCTCCCCTGCCGCCCGACCATCCGCCTCTCTCCTCTCGTCGATAAACACCAGGTTTCCCGACCATATACCGGTCTTCCACTCCCACTCGCCCACGATGGCACGTTCGTTGCCTTATTCGGAGGCAAGAGAGGAGGTGGAAAACATGGCATACGTTATTCTCGCCTTCATCTACCTGGTCGTTTGGGCGTGTGTCGGTCTCCGGACGGCATGATGAATTTTGCCGAGAAGCAAAGGGGTGCGCCGATGGGAGAGGAAAAGTGCCCGTTTCTGGAAATGACGACGGTGACGTTTTGCAAGGCGTTTCCCGTCAAGAAGATGATCCCGGTCGACCGGTCAACCTCGGTAAAAGGGCTGTGCCATACCGGGAACTACCGCCTCTGCTCCGCCTTCCGGGAGATCGACGGCCACGAAAGCGCAGCGGACACCATACGGGGGTTTTCGCTCCGCCCCGACTACTACTACCATCCCCGGCACCTGTGGGTTTCCCCCGGGAAAGAGGCAGAGGCGGAGACAAGGGTGGGCATCGACGATTTCACGCAGCGGCTCGTCGGGAGGATCGACCGCCTTTCCCTCCCCCCGGAAGGATCCCACGTGAGGGAAAACAACGTCTGCTTCCTTCTTCACTCCGGCGACAGGACTGCCCGCATGGTGGCTCCGGGGGACGGCATCGTCGGGACGATCAACAGCAAGGTGGTCGACGAGCCGGGAACGATCAACCGCGACCCGTACGAAGAGGGGTGGATATTCTCCCTGCACCTTGCCGGGGAATGGATCCCCCGCCTGTACCACGGAAGCGTCGCGAAGCAGTGGCTCGAATGGGAAGCGGAGAGGCTCCACCGGCTGTTCAGCAGCGACCTGGGGATCACTGCGACAGACGGAGGAGAGACCCTCCCGGACATCAGCAGCAGGTTGAACGAGGCGCAATGGAGCAGGATCGTCGCACTGTTCCTCGGATAGGGAGGTGATGGAAATGGTGCTTATTCTCGTACTTCTGACGATCGCCGCCTTCCTCCTCATCGAACTCGCGTACCGGATGTGGAGCCGAAGGGCGGAAGAGAAGGCCGGCGAGGCCGTTCCGGCGATGCGGACCGCCCTCCTGCCGGTTGCGTTGCCCGAATTCCGTCTTCCGGGAGGATTCTTCTACCACAGCGGGCATACGTGGGCCCACCTCACGCCGTCGGGCGAGGCGCAGATCGGCCTCGACGACTTCGCGCAGGGGGTCATCGGGAGAATCGACCGGATCGAGCTCCCGCGGCCCGGCACGCTGCTCCGGCAGGGCGAGAAGGCGTTCTCCGTGGTGCAGGGGAAGAAGAATATCGACTTCGTCTCCCCCGTCGACGGGATCGTCAACGCCGCGAACGACGCCGTGAACGCGGACACCGGAATGGTCAAGAAGGACCCGTATCAGGCGTCCTGGCTTCTGTCCGTGATGCCGACCAATATCACGCAGAACATCAAGAAGCTCAGGATCGCGAGGGATGCAGCGGACTGGCTCGAAAGGGAGCTGATGGTATTCCTCGAGTTCATCACGCTTCACCGGGCAACGCCGGCGGAAGTGGGGATCACGATGCAGGACGGAGGCCACTGCATCGAGGGAGTCATGGAAAAGATCGACGGGGAGCTCCTGCAGCTCCTGGTCCGGAAGTTTTTCCGGTAGGGGCCCCGGCCGAACGGGGTCCCATAACGACAGGAGGCAAACCGATGAGTGTGAACCGACGGGATTTCCTGAAACTTGCCGGCCTGACGGGCTGCAGTCTGGTTGCAGGCGCTCCCCGGCGGTCGGAGGCGGCCGTAAAAAGCATCGAGTTCTACGGGTTGCTTATCGACACGACGAAATGCATCGGCTGCCGCAGCTGCGAGGAGGCCTGCAACGAGCAGAACGGGTTGCCCGAGCCGGAGGTCCCCTTCTCGAGCGAAAGCGTCTTCGAGAAGAAACGGGACACCTCCCCCGGCGCGTACACCGTCCTCAACCGGTTCCCGAACGAGAAGGATCCAGACAACCCCGTCTTCGTGCGGAGGCAGTGCCTGCACTGCTGTCAGCCTGCCTGTGCCACGGCATGCCTGACCAAAGCGATGGAGAAAACCGTGGAAGGGCCGGTCATCTACAACAAGGACCGGTGCATGGGGTGCCGGTACTGCATGATCGCGTGCCCCCACGACATCCCGAAGTTCGAGTACGAAAGCGCCTTCCCGTACATCCGGAAGTGCATCTTCTGCTACGACCGGCTGAAAGCCGGGGAGCGGCCCGCCTGCGTGGAGGCATGCCCCGAGAACGCCACCATCTTCGGGACGAGAAGGGAACTGCTGGAGATCGCAAGAACCCGGATCTACGAGAACCCAGACAAGTACGTCCACCACGTCTACGGGGAGCACGAGGTCGGGGGCAGCGGAACCATGTACCTCTCCGCCGTACCGTTCGAGAAGCTGGGTTTCCGGACCGACCTGGGGACAACGCCCTACCCGGAGCACACGTCGGGATTCCTTTACGGCGTCCCCCTTGTCTTCGTTTTGTGGCCGTCCATCCTCATCGGCCTCAACTACCTGGCCGAGGACAGAAACAAGGAGAAAACCCATGAAGAGGAAGAGTAACGACATGGGAAGGGCGCGGAAAGCCCTGCATGGCGTCCGCGAATTCGCGCGGTTCCTCGCTTCCGAGATGAAGCCGAAGGGAAAGGTCTTAACCCCCTTCAACGTCATCACCGGCACGATCATCGGTGTCGGCATCATCCTGATCGCGATCCGGTTCTACATGGGGCTCGGAGCGGTCACAAACCTTTCCCAGGACTATCCCTGGGGGATCTGGATCGGGTTCGACGTGATCACCGGCGTGGCGTTCGCCGGGGGGGCCTACGTGCTGACCTTCGTCGTTCACATCATGAAATTCGAGAAGTACGAGCCGATCGTCCGGGTGACGGTCCTGAACGGCTTTCTCGCGTACGTGTTCTACGCAGGAGCGCTGCTCCTCGACCTGGGGCGTCCCTGGAACGTCGTCAACCCGATCATCGGCAACGCGTTCGGGCTGAGCTCGGTCCTCTTCCTGGTGGCCTGGCACTTCCTCCTGTATATGATCTGCGAGTTCATCGAGTTCTCCCCGACCGTCGCCGAGTGGCTGAACTGGGAAAAAGCCCGCCGGGTCTTGGAGAAGATGACGATCGGCGCGGTCATCTTCGGCATCACCCTTTCCACGCTCCACCAGTCCGGGCTGGGGGCGCTCTTCCTTCTGGCGCCCGCCAAGATCCATCCGCTGTGGTATTCGCACTACATCCCGGTCCTGTTCTTCGTGTCGAGCATCTTCGCCGGGCTGTCGATGGTGATCATCGAGAGCACCTTCACCCACAGGATCTTCCATCACCGGATCGGAAGCAGGCTGCGCGCCTCACACGACGATATCCTTCTCGGTCTCGCCAAGGGGTGCATCGGTGCGCTGTTCGCCTACCTGTTCCTGAAGGTCATCGACCTGGTCCACGGCGGACATTGGGACCTGCTCGCCACGCCGATGGGATACTGGTACCTGGTGGAGGTCCTGGGATTCGTGGTGCTTCCGATCTTCCTGTTCGGCACCGCGATTAAAAAGCGCAGCGTGAAACTCGTCCAGTTCACGTCGTTCTTCACGGCGGTCGGGGTGGTCCTCAACCGGTTGAACGTCTCCGTCATCGCGTTCAAGTGGTATGCGCCGGTCCGGTACTATCCCTCCTGGATCGAGATCTGGGTGACGCTGGCCGTCATCAGCATGGAGCTTTGGGCGTTCCGGTGGGTAGTCAACAGGATGCCGGTCTTCAAGGAACACCCGGAAGCAACGGAAGCGAGGGAAGAAATCAGCCCCTTAGGGGAGGTGGTGAGATGGAAGGCTTCAGCTTCGTAGACATCTATGCCACGAAAGGCATCGAGTACCTGATCGTCATCGGGTTCCTGGCCACGTTCGTGTTCTTCTGCCGGTACCTGTCGCTCCGGACCGAGGAGCCCGGGGCGGCAAGGGGCCCCGTGGAATACGTCGAGTGGTTCCGGGTCCCCGGAGAATTCCACTTCCACCAGGGACACGGCTGGGTGAAGACCGGGGAGGAGAACGTCGCCCGGGTGGGGATGGACGACTTCGCCCAGAAACTCGTCGGGAGGGTCGACTCCATCGACCTGCCTCCCGTTGGGTCGCGGCTTTCCCAGGGGGAGAAGGGATGGGTCCTTACCGCGGATTCCCGGGCCATCCCCATGCTCTCCCCGATCGACGGCGAGATCATCGCCATAAACGAGGAAGCCCTGCGGTCCCCGGATATCGTAAACGAGGACCCGTACGGAAAGGGCTGGCTGCTGAAGGTCAGGCCCGAGAGGCTCGCGGCGAACCGGACGGGCCTGCTTGCGGGACGCCTCGCGAGGAGGTGGATGGAGGAGACCCTCCACGGTCTTCGTCTCACGATGGGGGGAAACCTGGGACCTCTCTACCAGGACGGCGGATCCACGCTTCCCGTGCATCAGGACGGGGGCTCCCCCGTCGCGGGAATCGCCCGGGCGCTGTACGGAGAGGATTGGGTAAAGAAGGTGAAGGAGCACTTCCACACGGACGGAATGGTCTGATGCCGTAGCACGAAATGTTCACCCGGGGTCGTCTCGGATCGCCCCCTCGATCGGACATCCTTGCCGGGGCGGCCCCTTCCCCATCACATCTGGATGCCCTTCTCTCCCCCGTTCATCGGCCGACATACGGCCTGATCCGTTCGATTCATGGCCTTCCCGAATACGGACCGGAATCCATCGTGGGCGGGGTGATCCGTGTCGAGAAGATAGAATTTGTATTGCCCCGCGCGCCAGCCGCGGATGATCCCCGCCTCCTCCAGTTTTCTGATCTCCCGAAGGACGCTCTTCGTTGCGGTCCCCGTGTGGCGGGAGATCAGCCTTGGATTCAGGGGTTCATCGGGATACTTGAAAAAAAGGGCAAGCGTCCGGTACATCGCCCTCGATGAAAACAGTCTCACGATCATGGTTAACGATCCCCTCCGTCCACTTCCTTGCATTCCCTTGTCGGATGGGATGAAATTCCTGCAAACGAGGGGCCAACCAGGAAACGACCAATGAATACAGGGGGGGTATTATTCGAAAACCGGTGGCGATTCGCCACCAGTTTTCACAAAAGACCCCCCTGCATCTCTATGGCAACGCGCCGCCGAGGACCATCCGGATGGCGTGGTTCCCCGTGTCGGCGATGTAGACGTTCCCCCGGGAGTCGACGCCGACGGACAGCGGGTCGTTGAGTTGGGCCGAGGGGGCGGGACCTTCGTCGCCGGCATATCCGATCGACCCAGTTCCGGCGAAGTTATAGACACGATTGCTCGGCCGCAACACACGTATCCCATGGAAGTCGCGTTCCCGAAGAAAGAAATTCGCGTATTTTTCATCGAAGTAATTAAGTATCGGAAGTGCTGGCGTCATCGATAATGGGTCCATACCATCTGAAAACGGAATTACTGTAGAGCTGCCTATCTTTGTATAAATTTTATTCACGCCAACAAAAACGACTTTAATCTTGTTGTTATCCCTGTCACAGAAAAACACGGACAAACCCGAGGGATCGGTCGTAACGCTTGCCGGGTACCGGAGCGGATAGAAGTCCTTGTCCGCGCCTTCCTGGGTCTG
>DATHRT010000071.1:0-4041 GCA_035464915.1 Candidatus Limnocylindria bacterium | reverse complement strand
AGCGCTGCGCTCCTCCCCCTCGTAGGTCAGTCCGTGGTAGATCTCGTCGGAGATCAGAGGCACCGGCAGGGAGGCCAGTTCCGCCAGCCAGGAGGGCGGGATCACGGAGCCGGCCGGATTGGAAGGGGAATTGATCAGGACGCCCCGGGTGCGGGAGGAAATCCGCGCACGGACTTCGGTGGGCTCGGGCTGGAAGCCGTCCTCCTCCCGGGTCCGCAATAGCAAAGGAACGCCTCCGACGAACCGGATGAAATTGGGGTAGCAGGCATAGCTCGGATCCGGGAGGATGATCTCGTCACCCTCGTTCAGCAGGGCGGCGAACAGAAGCAGCATCAGCGGGCTGGTGCCGGAGGAGACGATGATCCGCCCGGAGTCGATGGCCAGCCCGTACCTCCGCCGATAGAACGCCGCGATCTCCTCCCGCAGTTCGATGCGCCCGAGGGAGTGGGTGTAGGTAGTCTCCCCGCTTCGCAACGAACGGACGGCGGCCTCGATCACCGGCGCCGGTGTGGGAAAATCCGGTTCCCCGAGACAGAGGTAGACGATATCCCGCCCCTGTGCCTCCAGAACCTTGGCCCGTTCCATGATCTCCATGGCCAGGAAGGGGGTTACTTCCCGGGCCCGGCGGGAGAGGGGGATCGTGTGCAGGATCAGTACTCTCTTCTCGGCTTCCACCAGTCGAGGTTTCGGGATGGTTCTCTTCGGGATGGTTCTCTCCTGGTTGCCAGCTGGGAATCCAGACGTTCCAGGAAGATGGGCTCGAAGATCCCTTTCGAGAGACAGGGGAACCGGCCCGTCACCCGTTCCCCGAAGTACTGGGAGGCCTGGAACGATACGTCGATGTTCACCGATGTCCGGACATCGGTTCCCCGGGAGACGGAAATCGTATATGCCCCGACCAGTTCCTTGAGGACGTGGTATCCTTCCGGGCTTCCGCAGAAGCAGTAGATCGAGTCGTATCTCCCGGGTTCGTACTGGCGCAGTTCGATGGTTTCATCCTCCGCAACGATATTTCCCGACTCTTTCTCCATGGACTTCACCGGGATGTTCAGCCCGGAAAGCGTTGCGAGAACGGATTCCCACACGTCGTCGTAGCCGTATCCGTAGACCCGGGAGTTCGGGATCGCCTCCTTGGGAGGAGGGAACGAGGCGCACCCCGCCAGGAGGAAAACCCCCACCGCTATCGTCATCCCGACGGCGAAAACCGTTGGCGATTTCCTCATCGCAACCCTCCGTTCCGTTCTCTCCGCATCCCGGCACACAAGCCCGCCATGTCCCGGTTCCATGCCCTAAAGCGTATTGAAAATGTGGGAAAAGCACAAGCGCCCGGTAGGCGCCAGGCGATTTCGGACGACTATTCCTTCACCTTTTTCTCGCGATACTGGGAATAGGCGTCCCGAACGGCGATGTAGGGGTCGATCGCCGATTTCTTCAGGTCCTCGTATTCCCCGATCCTCAGGGATATTTCGTTCTCCGCATTCAGCACCTTGGCGCCGATGGCGACCTCGGTGTCCTCGACATAGTTGACCGGGTCGAGAAACGAGTCTCCCGCCCGGCCCACCGCGTCGCGCAGGCTCGAGGGGCCAAGAAGCGGCAAGACGATGTACAGGCCGTGCCCGAACCCGTATGTCCCGAAGGTCTGGCCGAGATCCTCGTCCCGGGGGACGAGACGGAAGTCATCCTTCGCGGGGTCGAAAAGGCCCCCGATCCCCGCCGTGGTGTTGAGGGCGAACCGGAGAAGCTCCACCCCGGAGTTCCGGATCTTCCCCTGGAGGAGGTTATTCACGAACCGGATGGGCATCGCGAGGTTCGAAAAGAAGTTCCTCACCGAGATGCGCATCACCTCCGGTACGACCGCCCGGTACCCTTGCGCCACGGGTTTCATCACCCAGAAATAGGCCTTGTCGTTGAACACGAACAGGGCGCGGTTCACCGGCTCGAGGGGGTCGGCGAGCGGAGGGGGAGAGACCTCCGCCCCGAAGGGGTCCTCCCCGGAACCGGTATCCGTGTATGCGGAATCGGCCGTATCGCCTTCCGCGATTCCGGTCTCCGGCGCCGCCCCGGTCTCCCGGTCGGTGGTTTCCCCGGCCGGTATCTTCTCCTGCGCATCCGCGGCGAAAGCCGTCGCCGGGGAAATGAGGAGGAGGGCGACGAGAAGATAGGAACAAAACGAACCCCTGGCCATTTGCTTCTCCTGTTTACGCTGCAGAACGCAAATCGTTGCCCATAAGGTTGCCGGTAACCTCCGAAAGTTTCACGCCGGAAAGGCGCCGTAAGGAAAGGGCGCCGGGACAGAGCGGCCCTTCCGGCAAGCGCAAGGAAAGCAACGTTTCGGTGAAAACGCCTATCTAAAGGTTCGGCAGATCACGGATCCGGCCGAACGTGGCGTGATCCGACCCGCATTCGCCGGGGGGAAGCGATGGCATTGTTGGTCGAAACGATCGGGAAGCGTGCCCTCGAGGGGATCAACCGCATGGGGAAGATGACAATCTTCCTCTATGCCACAATAGCAAGTCTCCTCTTCCCCCCTTACCAGGTCCGTCGCATCTTGAAGCAGGTCCACTTCATCGGGGTGAAGTCCCTGTTCGTCATCGTCCTGACGGCGGCGTTCACCGGGATGGTCCTTGGCCTCCAGGGGTATTACACGCTTCGGAAATTCGGGTCGGAGGGTCTCCTCGGATCCGCGGTGGCCCTTTCGCTCATCCGGGAGCTGGGGCCGGTCCTGTCGGCGCTCATGGTGACGGGGAGGGCCGGTTCCGCTTTGGCCGCGGAGATCGGGATCATGCGGATCGGCGAGCAGATCAACTCGCTGGAGTCGATGGGGATCGATCCCGTCAAGTTCCTCATCTCCCCCCGGCTCCTCGGGGCCGTTGTGTCCGTGCCGCTCCTCACGGCGATATTCGACGTCGTCGGGATTCTGGGAGGGTACGTGGTGGGGGTAAAGCTCCTCGGGGTGAACGCCGGCGTCTTCTTCGGGCAGATGGAGGCCAGCGTGGAATGGAATGACGTTGCGAACGGCTTCATAAAATCGCTTATCTTCGGATTGATCATCGCGTGGGTCTGCACGTTCAAGGGATATTTTACCGGCAGGGGGGCGGAAGGGGTCAGCCAGTCGACCACGTCCGCCGTCGTCCTGTCCTCGGTGCTGATCCTGGTCGGCGACTACTTCCTGACCTCGGTGCTCCTGTGAGCGACCAAACCCCGATCTGCGAACCGTGCGGGCTCGAAACGCTCCCCGCGCCGGACGGAGAACCGGTCATCCGGCTGGTGAACGTCGAGAAGACGCTCGAGGGGACGAAGGTGCTGGACGGGGTGAACCTCGACATTCCCCGCCAGAGGATCACCGCGATCATCGGCCTCAGCGGTGCGGGCAAAAGCGTGATGCTCAAGCACATGATAGGGCTCATCCGGCCGGACCGCGGACAGGTCCTGCTTGACGGTGTGGACATCTCCCGCCTCTCCCGGGGGGAGCTTTACAAGGTTCGTCGCCGATTCGGGATGCTTTTCCAGGGGGGGGCGCTCTTCGACTCGCTCACCGTGTACGAGAACGTGGCGTTCCCGCTGCGGGAGAAGACGGCGCTGGGGGAAGGAGAGATTCGGGAGCGCGTCCTCTCGCGCCTGGCGCAGGTGGGGCTGGAGGGTGCCCAGGGGAAATTCCCCGACGAGCTGAGCGGGGGGATGGTACGGAGGGTCGCCTTTGCCCGGGCGATGGTGACGGATCCGGAGATCATCCTGTTCGACGAGCCGACAACGGGTCTGGACCCCATCATCCGGAACTCGATCCTGAATCTTATCTGCCACACATATCATCAGCACGGCTTTACGATGGTGATGATCAGCCATGATATCCCGGAGATCTTCCTGTGGAGCCACTACGTCGTGGTGCTCCACGACGGGAAGGTGGTCGAGGCGGCTCCCACGGCGGAGGTTGTGCATTCCGTCAATCCCTTCGTACAGCAACTGATCCGGGGGGACATCACGGGGCCGGTCCATCTCATGTAGGGGGATAGGTATGCAGCGACTGAACATCGAGACGGCCGT
>DATHRT010000070.1:0-7682 GCA_035464915.1 Candidatus Limnocylindria bacterium | reverse complement strand
GTCACCGAGACGATGAAACCCGAGGAGACGCAGACGGCGATGGCGGGTGTGGCGGCGACCCAGGAGAAACCGTCCGACTTCCCCGACATCCACTTCGACTTCGACAAGTCGTTCCTCCGGGAGGATGCCAAGCTCATCCTTCAGGAAGTGGCCGCCTACCTGAAGGCGAACCGGGCGGCGTCGATCCTCATCGAGGGGCACTGCGACGAGCGCGGGACCCCCGAATACAATATCGCGCTGGGTGAGCGCCGAGCGGTGAGCGCCAAGAGCTTTCTCGTCTCCCTCGGGGTAAAAGCCGACGCGGTGTCCACGGTAAGCTTCGGCGAGGAGAAACCGATCGACCCGGGGCACGACGAAGTGGCGTGGGAGAGGAACCGCCGGGGCCACTTCGTGAGGAAGTAGGATCTACATGAGCCGCAGGAACCTTAGGCACCTGGCCTCGGTCGTTTGCCTTGCCCTCCTGGGTGCGGCGGCGGGAGGTTGCGCCGTGGCCGACACTGGGGCGTTCGTCCGCCTCCAGGAGGACATGGAAGCTCTGAAGGCGGAAGTCGCCGCCTCCCGTAGGACGGCGCCATCGACCGCCGCAACGGGCCCGGACGAATTGACTTCCTTGCGGAGGGACCTGGCGGACCTTGCGGCGGACAACGACCGGATCAAGGCGGATCTTCTCGCCGTCATCACACGTACCGACGAGACGAAACTGGAGATGCAGAAGGAGGTGAGCCGCCTCAACGGGACCACCGTCGAAATGGGGCAGGCAATCCGGGAGATGCAGGGGAAAGTCGCCCGGCTCGAGGAGAAGGTGGAGAAAGGCGCGTCGCCCCCGGCGGCGGCCGCCGCGCCCCCGAAGGTGTCGCCGGAAGAGCTTTCGACCCCCGAGGAGATGTACGATTACGCGCTGGGACTCATCAAGAACGGGAACACCAAGAAGGGGCGGGAGGTGCTGAACACCTTTGCCGCGAAATACCCCGACCACCGGCTCATGCAGAACGTCTTTTACTGGAAGGGGGAAACATTCTATGCGGAAAAGGATTACGAGAGCGCCATCCTCTCGTTCCAGGATGTTGTCGACAAATACGCCGGTGGGGAGAAGGCGCCCGACGCGATGCTCAAGCAGGGTCTCTCTTTTCAGGCGCTGAACGACAACCGGAACGCCCGCATTCTCTACGAGCTGCTTCTGTCGAAGTACCCGAAATCCCCGGCGGCCGAGAGGGCGCGCCAGAGGCTCGCCGAACTCAGATGATCGGGCCGGCGGCCTGCCCGGAGGATGGATGATCAAGAACTTCGTGCTGGACACCAATGTCCTGCTGCACGATCCCACCGCCCTTTTCAAATTCCGTGACAACCGGATCATCATTCCCATCACCGTCATCGAGGAACTCGACCGCTTCAAAAAGGACTTGAACATGCTCGGGCGAAACGCCAGGACGGTGTCGAAGATCATCGACCGGGCGCGGGGACAGGGGAGTCTGTCGGGAGGGGTCCCCCTCGAAAACGGCGGGATGCTCCGCGTGGCGTTCGACGGCGACGGGGCGCGCCTTCTCCCGGACGAACTCCAGGGGAACCGGGAGGACAACCAGATCCTCGCCGTGGCGCTCGGCGAGAAGATGCGGGACAAGGATGCGCCCGTCGTGGTCGTGTCCAAGGACACCAACCTTCGGATCAAGGCGGACGCCCTCGGACTGCGTGCGGAGGATTACGAGAGCGATCGCGTCGATATCGAGGAGCTCTACCAGGGCTACCGGGAGATCCCGGTCGACAAGGTATGGATCGACGCGTTCTATGCCGCGGGGGAGGCCGACTCCCCGCCCGGGGAGGAAGACCTGTATCCCAACGAATACCTTGTCCTGAGGAACGCTTCTTCCCAGTCCGCTCTCGGGCGGTACGATCCCGCCCGGAGGAAGGTCCGCCTCGTCCCCTCGTTCAAGGAGGACGTCTGGGGCCTCCGCCCGCGCAACAAGGAGCAGCATTTCGCCCTCGACATCCTGCTCGACGATTCCGTCAAGCTCGTGACGCTGGCGGGGAAGGCGGGGACGGGGAAGACGCTGCTTGCCATCGCCGCCGGCCTGCGCAAGACGTCGGACGAGGAGGCGTACCAGAGACTGCTCGTATCCCGCCCGGTGTTCCCGATGGGGAAGGACATCGGATTCCTTCCCGGGGATGTCGAAGAGAAGCTCAAACCTTGGATGCAGCCGATCTTCGACAACGTCGAGTACCTCTTCGGGTACAGCCGGCGGAAGCGGCAGGGGATGCGCGGCTACCAGGAGCTGATCAACCTGGGGATCCTGGAAATCGAGCCGCTTACGTACATCCGGGGCCGGTCGATCCCGAACCAGTACATCATCATCGACGAGGCCCAGAACCTATCCCCCCACGAGGTGAAGACGATCCTCACGCGGGCGGGGGAGAACAGCAAGGTCGTGCTTACCGGCGACCCGTACCAGATCGACAACCCTTTCGTCGATTCGGCAAGCAACGGCTTGGCCTACATCGTCGAAAAGTTCAAGGAGGAGGCGATCGCGGGGCACGTCATGCTGATCAAGGGGGAACGCTCCCCCCTCGCCGAACTGGCCGCCAACATCCTCTAAGAACCGGGACGTTCCTAAGAACTTTTCATCCGCGCAATTTGGGGCCCACGTGCGTCTCGTCGCGAGGGTTACCGAGCCTCGGCTCTGCCGCCTCGGAGGGGGACTCCGTTCGTGGCTCGGCGTGCGATGCACCCGCACGCCTGCGCTTTACCTCCCTTCGCCCCCCTCCTGCGGCTGCTGCGCCGACAACCGGGGACCCGAGGCGCCGACCTCCAGGGATCCATTCCCGTAAGATCCCGGCATTCGAGGGCCGCTGCATCCGCACCGACTTCGTTGCCATCCCTCACCGTACCGCTGTGGGTACGCCTCGGTCTGGCGCCTCGCCGGATGCGGCGCATCGACCCTCTCGCGGTGCACGGCCTCTTCGGCAACGGACCCCTGGAGGCCGGAGCGAGCCGTGCAGGGTCGCCGCTCCCGGGAGCGCCTGTGGTAACTTAATGGGATGCGCGTTCTGGGCATCGAGAGCTCCTGCGACGACACCGCGGCCGCGGTGTACGACTCGTCTTCGGGGCTCCTCTCCAACGTCGTCTCCTCCCAGGTCCCTGTCCACAGCCTCTACGGGGGGGTTGTCCCCGAGCTGGCCTCCCGGGAACACATCCGGTCGGTCGTGCCCATCATCGAGCGCGCGCTGGCGGAGGCGGGTTCGGGGCGGGAGAATATCGACGGCGTGGCGGTGACGGCGGGACCGGGCCTGATCGGATCCCTTTTGGTGGGACTGTGCTTCGCCAAGTCGCTGGCGTACTCGTGGGGGAAACCCCTGTACGGGGCGGACCACCTCGAGGCCCACATCTTCTCCATTTTCCTGGAGAGGGAAGTTACGTTCCCTTTCCTTGCGCTACTCGTCTCCGGCGGGCACACCTCCCTGTTCCGTGTGTCGGGGTGGGAGGAGGTTTCTTTCCTCGGCGGGACACTCGACGATGCGGCGGGGGAGGCATTCGACAAGGCGGCGAAACTCCTGGGGCTCGGTTACCCCGGGGGGGCCGCCATCGACCGGATCGCGCAAGAGGGCGACCCCGGCCGTTTTGCCTTTCCCCGGGCTTGGCTCGCCCCCGGATCGGCCGACTTCTCCTTTTCGGGACTGAAGACGTCCCTCCGGGTATTTCTCTCGACTCAGGAGGGAAAGGAACGTCGCGTCGAGGACATCGCCGCCTCGTTCCAGGAGGCGGTCGTCGACGTGCTGGTGGGGAAGACCCTGCAGGCGGCGAAGCGGGAGGGAGTCCCCCGCGTCGTGCTTGCCGGGGGCGTCTCCGCAAACACCCGCCTGCGGCGCAGGGCCGGGGAGGATGGGAACCGCGACGGAATTGCTGTATATCTTCCCTCGAGTTCCCTATGCACGGACAACGCGGCGATGGTGGCGCTGTTGGGGGAACGCCGCTTGTCGGCCGGCCGGGCCTCCGGGCCCGAACTGAACGCGTATGCCGCCTCCCGGTTTTCCCGCTGACCATCCCCGTCGCCTCCTGGCGGAACTGGGACTTTCCCCCAGCAAAAGGCGGGGACAGAATTTCCTCCACGACGGGAACATCGCCCGCAAGATCGTGGCCTTGTCCCGGAAGATGGGTCCTCCGTTTCTCGAGATCGGAGCGGGACTCGGTGCGCTTACCGGTCTCCTGGCCGCCGAAGGAGGGATGACGGTGGCGGTGGAGATCGATCGGGCGCTCGCGCGGTATCTGCGCAACCGGTTCGGCGGGTCGACCGTCGAGGTGGTCGAGGGGGACTTCCTCTCCGTACCGGACGCCGGTTGGCGGAAGCGGTTTCCCGGGGGAGGGACCGCCGTCGGGAATCTTCCGTACGCTTTATCATCGCCGATCCTGCTGCGCCTGATGGAACTGCGGGAGGTGTTCCCCCGGGCGGTGCTGATGCTCCAGAAAGAGGTGGTGGAAAGGGTCTGCGCCCCCCCCGGCGGGAAGGAGTACGGTACCCTGTCGGTGTATCTCTCCATCCTGGCTGACGCCCGCCGGGAGTTCGTCGTCCGGAGGACCTGTTTCACGCCGTCCCCCGAGGTCGATTCCGCCGTATTCTCGATCCGGTTCCGCCCCGGCATCCCCGATCCCCTCGTTCGCAACCTGCAGTCGGTGGTTCGCGCCGCGTTCGCCCGGAGACGGAAGAGGCTCCGGAACGCGCCCGTTCCGTTCCTCCCCGGCGGTACGCAGCAGTGGTGCGATCTCCTGGCCGGGGCAGGAATCGACCCGTCCGCGCGGGCCGAGACGGTCCTGCCGGAAAAGTATCTTCTGCTTGCCAAAGCGGCCATTCCGGAAAGAAATACCGACTAACGCGGGGCCGAGCATCGTTGCCGATTGTCCCGGGCGGGCTTCCCGCGGAAATGTTGTGGACTTTTCCGGCCCCCGGTGAATAAAATCTACCGGACATGACCTCCCAGAAGGCACCCCGGTATATCGGCATCGAAGGGGCGATCGGCGTGGGGAAGACCTCCCTCGCCAAGATCCTGGCCCAGAAATTCGGCGTCCGCCTCATCCAGGAGGAGGTCACCAACAACCCGTTTCTCGACCGGTTTTACGACGACCGGCGCAAATACGCCTTTCAGACGCAGCTCTATTTTCTCCTCTCCCGCTACCGTCAGCAGAGGGAGCTTGCCCAGGGGGACCTGTTCGAGAAGGGGGTGGTCTCCGACTACGTGATCGCAAAGGACAAGATCTTCGCTTATCTTAATCTCGAGGAGGACGAGATCTCCCTCTACGAGATGGTCTACAAACTCCTCGTTCCGACGGTTCCGCGCCCGGACCTGGTGATCTACCTCCAGGCCCGCCCGGAGATACTCCTGGCCCGCATCCGGAAACGCGGCGTGGAGTACGAGCGGAACATATCCCTTGACTACCTGAGGATGCTAAGCGATGCTTACAACGAGTATTTTTTCCACTATAATGAAACTCCGCTTTTGGTGGTGAACACGAGCGAGATCGATTTTGTGGAAAGTCCCCGCGACCTTGAACATCTCGTAAGGGAAGTCAAGAGTGTGAAGCGGGGGACGCAGCACTACATACCGCTGGGATCCAGGTAGGACCGGACCAAGACGGGGTCGTAAGGAAGCCGGGGGTGTGTTTCATGCCCCCCGCAGGCCGATGCGGTTGCGAGGCCTTCCGGATGCGATTCCGGAAGGCATTTTTTTTTCGGGGGTACGTAAAAGATCAGATGAAGAAACGCGCGGACAAGGTCACCATCCTCGATTTCGCCCGGTGGAAGGATAAGGGCGAGAGGATCGTGATGATCACCGCCTACGACGCGCTCTTCGCCCGGATCTTCGACGACGTGGGCGTCGATACGATTCTCGTGGGCGACTCGCTCGGGCAGGTGGTGCTCGGTCTTCCCAGCACCCTCGGGGTGACGATGGAGGATATGGTGCGGCACACGGGCGCGGCGGCGCGCGGAACGAGGAGGGCGTTCCTGATCGCGGACATGCCGTTTCTCTCCTTCCAGCCGGGACCGGAGGAGGCGATCCGCAATGCGGGCCGGCTCCTGCAGGCGGGCGCCGAGGCCGTCAAGCTGGAAGGGGGACGCAGCGTGGAGGACACCATCCGGGCGATCACCCGGTGCGACATCCCGGTGATGGGCCACGTGGGGCTCACCCCCCAGTCCGTGCACCGGATGGGAGGATACCGGGTACAGGGAAGGGAGGAGTCGCAGCGGCAGCGGCTGAGAGACGACGCACGGGCAGTCCAGGAGGCCGGGGCCTTCTCGGTGGTCCTCGAAGGGATTCCCGCCGAACTGGCGGGGGAGATCACGGAGGAGCTTGCTATCCCTACGATCGGCATCGGCGCCGGTCCCCGATGCGACGGCCAGGTGCTGGTGATGCAGGACCTCCTGGGCCTGTTCGACGAGTTCCAGCCGAAGTTCGTGAAGCGGTTCGGGGAGCTGAAGAAACCGGTGCGGGACGCCGTCCGTGCGTATGCCGACGAGGTGCGGCGCGGGAAGTTTCCAGGGAAGGAGCACTCGTTCTGATGGAGATCTTCCGCCGACCGGGGGAGATGCAGTCATGGGCCGATTCGCAGCGCGCGGCGGGCAGGCGGATCGGGCTCGTCCCGACGATGGGATACCTGCACGAGGGGCACATCAGCCTCGTGCGGATCGCCCGGGAGCACGGGTGCGACGCGGTGGCGGCGACGATCTTCGTCAACCCGGCGCAGTTCGGCCCGGAGGAGGATTACGGAAAGTACCCGCGCGACGAGGCGCGCGACCTGGCGATGTTAATAGGTGCAGGGACGGCGGCGGTCTATCTCCCCGACGTTACGGATGTGTACCCCGAGGGGTACCAGACGTACGTGGAGGTGGGGGAGGTATCAAAGGGTCTGTGCGGCGCGGCCCGTCCCGGCCACTTCCGGGGGGTCGCCACGGTGGTGGCGAAGCTCTTCCACATCGGAAAGCCCCACGTTGCGGTCTTCGGGGAGAAGGATTACCAGCAGCTGGCCGTCATCCGGCGAATGACCCGGGACCTGGACTTCGACATAGAGATCGTCACCGCGCCGATCGTCCGGGAGGCGGACGGTCTGGCCATGAGCTCCCGGAACAAGTACCTCGGGGGGGAGGACCGGAAAGCGGCGCGATGCCTCTCCCGGGGGCTGTTCCTGGCGCGCAACCTTTTCCTGGAAGGCGAGCGGGACCCGGCAAGGGTAACGGCCCCGGCGAGGGCGGCGGTCGAGGCGGAAGTACGGGCGACGCTGGAGTACGTGGAGGCGCGGGATCCGGAGACGCTCCTTCCCCTTTCGGGCCCTTCGGACCGCATGACGATCCTCATGGCCGCCCGCGTCGGGCCGGCAAGATTGATCGATACCATTACCCTGCAAGGAGGGGAGGCAACATGATACGCACCATGCTCAAGTGCAAGATCCACCGGGCGACCGTGACGGAGGCGGTCCTCCACTACGAGGGGAGCATCACGATCGACGAGACGCTCATGGAGGCGGCAGGGTTGTTGGAGTACGAGCAGGTACACATCTACAACATCGACAACGGCAACCGGTTCTCCACCTACGTCATCCGGGGGGAGCGCGATTCCGGGGTGGTCTGCGTCAACGGAGCCGCGGCGAGGAAAGTGAGCAGGGGGGACCTCCTCATCGTCGCCAACTATGCGGCCTACGACGA
>DATHRT010000069.1:0-3763 GCA_035464915.1 Candidatus Limnocylindria bacterium | reverse complement strand
CCAGATCAGCGTCGAAACCTACAAGGGAACCGTCCAACTGAGCGGCTTCGTGAAATCCCAACAGGCCATCGATAAAGCGGGCCAAATCGCACGCAGCGTGAACGGTGTCACATCGGTGAAAAACAACCTGATTGTGAAATAGCTGTGGTTCCCATTTCAATCTGGAGAGAGGAGAAGCGGCGATGACCCTCAGATTGGTGAATCGGCTTTCTGCTGTCTGTCTTGTTTTGCTCCTGGGCGTCTTTTATGGGTGCGCGGGGCTCGAACACGCTCCGAAGCACGGAATCGCGTACTACCACAAGGAGTTGCCGGCTGCGGAAAGAGCCGTGGAAGCGGCGAGGGCTGCCGGAAAGGACAAGGAATGCCCCGCGGACTTCGCGGCCGTGGAGAAGATGAAGAACGACGCGTACGACATCTACTGGGCGTGCCATACCGAAGAGGCAATCGCCAAGGCGAATGAGGCGACCGCCCGCGCGAATGCTCTTTGCCCGAAGAAAGTAGAAGCACCGAAACCGGTACCCATGCCGATGCCCACACCGACCGCCTCGATATCAGCGTACCCGGCCACGATCGAGCAGGGCAAGTGCGCAAAGCTCGACTGGTCGACTACAGACGCCTCCAGCGCCTCTATCGATCCGGGCATCGGGAGCGTGGATCCGAGAGGATCCCGGGAAGTGTGCCCCACAGCCACGACCCAATACACGATCTCGGCGAAAGGCGAGGGCGGGACCCAGACGAAATCGACGACGGTCACCGTGAATCCCCCTCCGCCCCCACCCGCACCCAAAGTGATCGACCGCCTGGTCCTTCATGTCAATTTCGCCTTCGACAAGTCGACCGTCAGGAAAGCGGATGTTGCAGATCTTCAGAAGGCGATCGATTTCGTCAAGAAGTATCCGGGCTATAAGATTGAAATAGAAGGCTATACGGATAGCGTCGGCAGCGCGAAATACAACCAGGCTCTTTCCGAAAGGAGAGCCGCCGCCGTGAAAGAGTATCTCCTGAAGCACGGCATGATCGATACCCAAAAGGATATGGTTATGACAAAGGGGTATGGGGAAGACAAACCCATAGCGGACAATTCGACGGAGAAAGGCAGGTTTGAAAACAGGAGGGTTGAGATTCTAATACTCGAGAAATAGCGGTTTCCTGAAAGTTTTCCCGGAAGGCGCGCCATCCCCCGGACAATAGAGCAGTCCGGGGGGTGTTTTTTTTTCTATAAAAAGCCGTCGATGAACGCCGAGATAATGGCGGCTGAATGCCTCTAACCCATAGGACAAACACCGGTTCGAGAATCAGACAAACAGCGACTCGCATTTCGGACGGAAGCCGATACTGAAGGTTGGCGGACGGGATTACTGTGGTAGGTGTCCGCGAGGGACGAAAATAGGCCCCGGGGGGAGGGGACCGGCGGGGTTGTCCTTGGTCTTGATATGCCGGGGCGCATTAGGAAGAAAGGAGGAGAATTATGCCGCTGATTCATGTGGTAATCGTTCTGGTTGTCGTCGGTGTGCTCCTGTGGCTGGTCAATACCTACCTCCCGATGGATGCCAAGATAAAGAGCATTCTGAACATCGTGATTGTGATCGCGGTAGTCCTCTGGCTATTGCGTGCCTTCGGGATCCTGGGCTCCCTCTCGGAGTTTCGCATTGGGAGGTGAATTTTCGCGGGACTCCTTATTATTACGAACAAGAGGAAAGGATGGCGAACATGAATGACGACCTAACCCAGCAGGAAGGGAGATTCCGGATGGGAAATTCGAGAAGGGTATGGTGGTGCCTGCTGGCGGGGGCAATGATCGCCGCCGCATGGGGGTTTTCGGAGCCCGCGCGGGCGGGGGTGAACGTCAACATCAACCTCGGGCCGCCGCCGATCGTGGTGTCCCAGCCGCCGGAAGTCGTGATGATCCCACAGTCCCAGGTCCACTTCGTCCCGGATCCCAGCATCGACGTGTTCTTCTACGGGGGGTTCTGGTGGTCGCCGCGCGGTGAGCGGTGGTACCGTGCGCGGGCATACAACGGGCCGTGGGGGGTGATCGAGCGGCGCCGGGTGCCGAGGGCGGTGCTGTACGTACCCCGGGACTACCGGACCCGGTATGAACAGGGGCGGCACGTTCCGTACGGCCAATGGAAGAAGGATCGCGTCCGTTGGGACAAGGAGAACCGGAAGGCGCAAAGGAAATGGGAAAGGGATCGCGAGAGGGAGTGGAAGAAGAGCGAACAGGCAAAGATGAAGGAAGATCGGCGGGGAGACCGCAGGGATGACCGCAGTGGGGATCACGGAAAGCAAGGTCGATAGCGGTTCAGGACAGGCGCTGAAGCACCTCGTAAGGGATGAAACAGTCCCCCCACTGGATGGGGTGCCGAATCTTCTGCAGGGCGTTCGCAAGGGACTTCACGGGCTCCATTCCCCCTCCCCCGTAGAGACGAGGACCGGGGAGAAATCCGTCCGGAACGGAGAGGAGGAAGAATGACCAACCGACATTCGCCTCCCGCCCTTCCCCAGGCGCCCGTCGATCTGATGGCGGTCACCGTGAACGGGTGCAACGTATTGCTGGCATGGACCGAATGCGGGGCAGGCGGAGTCGGGTTCCGCATCGAGCGCGCTGACGGGATCGGTTCTGCCTGTCTGTTCTCGGAGATCGGCAGGACGAGGGCGCAGGTCGCGGTCTTCAGCGACGATTCCGTCAAATCATTCTCGACCTACACCTACCGGGTTCATGCATGGAACGCCTCCGGCGACTCGTCGCCCTCCAATGTAGTGGAGGTGACGACGCCGCAGGCCGGGACGGAACTGTCGGCCGATCCGGAATGATCCGCTGCTCCTTGCGGGACTCGTGGTCTAAACCTTAGGACAAACACCGGGCCGAGATTCAGACAAACAACGGCTTGCATCTCGGACAGAAGCCGATACCCACGGTCGGCGGAAAGGATCAGCATGTGGGTATTCTTTAGAATATCGGAGATCGGTGCTTTGGAGACATGATGTTCATTCACGAACCAGACGAGAGGAGAAAGCGTCATGGCGAAAAGACATCGCATTTTGAGTTTGCTGATCTGCATCGGGCTGATCGCGGTATTCCTGGGGTGCGCATCCACGCCAAAACGAGAGGGAACCGGCGAGTATATCGATGACTCGGCGATCACGGCCAAGGTGAAGGCCGCAATTTTCAGTGAACCCACCCTGAAAGTGTTCCAGATCAATGTCGAGACGTTCAAAGGGCAAGTCCAGCTGAGCGGTTTTGTCAATTCGGCAGAGATTGTCAAAAAGGCAGGAGAGGTTGCCCGCGGCGTGAAGGGTGTCACATCGGTGAAAAACAACCTGATTGTGAAATAACTGCGGTTCGGGGAATCCAGGCCCATAGCGGGCAACTCGACGGAGAAAGGCAGGTTCGGAAAGAGGGCCATCCCCCGGACAATAGGGCAGTCCGGGGGATGTTTTATTTCTCCCAAAAGCCGTCGATGAACATCGAGATAATGGCGGCCGAAGCCGATTAGCGCAATCTGCTTGCGTTATCGGTGAGCGGAAACCCGCTGACAAACGGAAACAGGGTCGCCCTGCTCATGCACCGCCCCCTATGATCGGTCCACCCGTATCTTAGTGTAAGAATTCTCCCCGTGTTTCTATTTGATTTCGTAAAGGAAGGCGGAACGGACCGCAAACCCCGTTCAAACAACTCGCTTTTTGGGGGTGAAAAGGGGGTTATGCAGAGACGCTGTTGACGCGGGAAACCCCTTGCAGTATGATGACTTGCCTCTCGTGC
>DATHRT010000068.1:0-3787 GCA_035464915.1 Candidatus Limnocylindria bacterium | reverse complement strand
TCGACTTCGGCACATGCCATATGGCCTGTGTAGTAAACGTTGTTGAAAATAATGAGATATATCGTAGGGTCGTTCGTATGAAAGTTGATCGTGGTTGTGAGTGGGTTCGACTGCGGAAAGTTCTGGAACGTGCAATCCCTGTCGATCGTGATCTGGACGGGAACAGGATTTCTGTTACCGTCAATAACTCCGAAGTACGGAGGATCGCTGCAAAACTTCTCCGCGCCGACCGCCGGGGAAGACATTCCCAGCAATAGGGCCAAGAGAATGAGCAGTGCGAAACCGAGTGTGGAGCCACGTGACTTCAAGGTCATAAAGTAACTTCCCCACTTCCAGCGGTCTCCCAGATTTGGATAGCGGCACGGCCGCTTTGTCCCGCGAGTCACCTTCAATATCTGTGCCACTTCGAAGTCGGCGAGTCGTCCGGGTATGCCCGCAGGCCTATCGCGCGACAGGGCCGGTACCGGCGGAATCTGGTTGGTGCAGCGGGGGATAGCGGTCTCAGGCGGGCCTCGCCACACGGGCCATCAAAGGGACCAACCCGGGCTTGCCGGGCTTGGTGGATGCCGCGATTCAACGGGGCCTCAATGGATCTTGAATTACGAATATGAAAAGGGCGCGGCGAAAAACCGCCGTTTCTTCCGTTTCGAACAAGTCCCCGTGGTTTGCCCGGCAACAACAACCCCGCGGTTACCGGTTTTTCCGTACGATCCATGCTTACATGGTGCCTATACGTTCAGAGGATTCTGTGATTGCGGTCACACTGCTGATTGTCCGGAAACTGTGATTGCGATCACAATGCCGATGGCATCAGCGTGTTTGGTGAACTTTTTGTATGTCTTAGGAGTCGTCTTGAAATCTCGAAGAGACATAGAAGCTATAGAGGGGATGAAAATATTTTTTATTACAGCGACGACCGACCACGGTGTCGCAACTCAGCAAACCGCTATGCGAGGGAGATTCTTTCGGTAGAAGGACGACGTGGCGCCCTGCCGGGGAGTATCAGGGGACATTCGCACCGGCCAAGCCAGTGCTTGGCAGGCGGACAGTGAGAGCACGCCTCTTTTCATAGATGCTTATCTTGCTGTATCGGACTTGGCTGGATTTTCAAATGGTGGAGGCGGGGGGAGTCGAACCCCCGTCCGAAGACTCTTCACTCCGGGCTACTACGTGCGTTTCCGGTCTTTTCGTTCTCGTCCTCGGGGACCCCGGCCGGCAGGGTTCCCGTCAGACCATCCCGGTTTGGGTTTCGCCCTTCCTCCCCCCGGGAGGGGGACTTAGGCTATCCCGTTAGGGCGACGCCCTTCCGCTTACACGGGCACTCGGCGGTCGGACGTACGCGGCTAGTTAGGCCGCGTAAGCGTAGCTATAGTCGTTGGCGACTATTGGTTCCCGCTTTTTACGAGGTCCGCGGGGCCTCGGCACGCAACCCGGGAGCATCGACGTCCCCGTCGAAACCGTTTCGCCCCCGTAACTTACAGGATACCATCTTCCCCCGGACGGAGAAACACCCCATTCCCTAGTACTCAGGACCCGGCGAAACGGGTCGGAAACGGCTAGCCACGGTCCCGGAACTTTTCCCTGCCTCTGGTGGCGCGCTCGATGTCGCGCTTCGCGTCCCGGGCGGCGATGTCCTCCCGCTTGTCGTACAGTTTTTTGCCGCGGGCCAGACCGATTTCCAGTTTCACGCGCGGCCCCTTCAGGTAGAGCCGCAGGGGGATGAGGGCCAGTCCCCGCTCCCGGGTCTTCCCGACGAGATAGTCGATCTCCTTCCGCTTGAGGAGCATCTTCCGGGTACGGAGTGGATCGATAACGCGCTGGTCCCCGTGCGAGTAGGGGGTGATGTGCATGTTCTCCACGTACGCTTCGTCGCCCCGGACGACCCCGTAGGCGTCCTGGATGTTGACGCGTCCCTCCCGGATCGACTTCACCTCGTAGCCGTGGAGGACCAGCCCGCACTCGAAATTCTCGAGAATGTGATATTCGTGCCGGGCACGCCGGTTGGTGGCGATCGTCTTTTGCGTCGGGGGCTTTTCCATGTCAGGGGCGCTCGTGCATCCTTTCCCCGGCGATGACGGTCAGCCTCACGTGCTTTGCTTCTCCCCGGTCCACCAGGCGGGAGCATATCCCTTCCCCGGTCCTTCCGCCGGGAAGATCCACCGCCGCAAAGTCGGCAGGCGCGCCGGGGAGAAGCTTCCCGGAGGAAAGCCCGAGGGCCCGGGCGCCGTTCTCCGTGGCCGCCCGGAAAAAAGCCCGTCCCATTTTATCCGGGGAAAGGTCCCCCCGGTAGAGTCCGGCCGCCTCGCGCATCTCCTCCCACATGCTCATGGTTGCGACCGACCCGAGGCTGTCGGTTCCCAGCGCAACGGGGATCCCCATTTCCAGGAAGTGCGTCACGTCGGGCGACCCGTTCCGGTGCGCCGCGTTGCTTCGCGGACAGAGGACGAATTTCGCGCCGGACGCCTGCAATTCGCCGATTTCCCCGCGGGACAGGTGGACATTATGCACCAGGACCAGCCCTTCCCGCAAAATTCCCGGCTTGCGCAGGTACGCGGGAATCGGCTCCCCGAGTCCCCGGAAGAAGGAGACGTCTTTTCCCACCGACGGGTAGAGGAGGGTCGACACCTCCCCCTCCCCCGAAGCCAGAAACGTCATCTCGGCCGGGGATTCGGCCAGGTGGAGGGCGAGCGGAATGTTTCGGCGCTCCCCGAGCTGCGCAAGACTGCGCAACAGGCCGGGACCGCAGGTGTAGAGCGTGTGGGGGGAAATCCCCGGCACGATGCTGCCTCCGGCCCGGGAGAACCCGTCGATGCGGACCAAGGCCTCCTCCACGGAGGACAGGACGGTGCCGGCAACCTCGGGGTGGAACCCGATCCCTTCCACGAAGACCCGCGACCGCAAGGGGAGGGAAGCGTAGGCGGAGATGTCCGGACCGGCGATCTCCCCCACGGCGGTCGTCCCTCCGGCGATCGCCTCACGTGCGGATGCCTCCACGTTCCGGCGGAACTCCCCGGGAGGCGCGTTCCGCTTCCACTCGATGACACGCAGGATCCAGTCCATGAAGGAAAGAGAGGAGGAGGCGAGGGTATCCTCCCTGTCGACCAGACGCGGGATGGACAGATGGGTATGGGCATTGACGAGGCCGGGAATGATGGCCAGGCCGGGGAGGTCCCGCCGGTCGAACCCCGACGGGATCCGCCTCTCCACGTCGGCAGGGGCCCCCGCCGCCACGACCAGACCGTCGGCCACGGCCACGGCGCCGGGGGAGAACTCCTTCGAAGCGTCCGGGACGAGACAGGAGGCAACATACAGCACGGGGACGTTCCTGAACTTTCCGACGGCTTCTGTCATGATCACCCATCCCTGGCCAAGGTTATAGAACGTCCCCTTGTTCTTGAGCAAGGATTTCCGGAAAAGAAGGGAAGGGACCGCCCCCGGACGTAAGCGCACCCGTTGGACGGGCGACGAAGAGGAAAAAGAATAAGAACGGCCCCGTACGGATTTAAACGTTTAGGAACGTCCCTTTTCTTAGCGGGCGGCGACGCGCGGAACCTGGCTTGCGGATTCCACCCTCCTCTTCACGGAGGTGATCCGGTTCTTCCCGTCGACGTACACCAGCGTCGGCCGGAAGTTCGCCAACTCCTTCTCGTCGTAGGCCGCATAGTTGGCGACGATGAGGAGGTCCCCCCTGCTCACTTTCCTCGCCGCGGCTCCGTTGACGCAGACCACCCCGGAATCGCGCTCCCCCCGGATGACGTAGGTGGAGAACCGGTTGCCGTTGTCGATG
>DATHRT010000067.1:0-2762 GCA_035464915.1 Candidatus Limnocylindria bacterium | reverse complement strand
GCGTGACCGACAAGCAGGATCGAAGGGAACTCTTCCGGGAACTGGGAAAGTACAGCGCCCTGGGCCTGGAGTTGGCCATTGCGGTCATCCTCGGCCTGGCCATCGGGTATTACCTGGACAAGTGGCTCGGGACCGGTCCCTGGATGACGGTGATCTGGATGGCGATCGGGTTTGCGGCAGGCCTGCGAAGTCTTTTCCGCGCCGCCATCCGATCGGGGAAAGATCTGGAGAAGGACGAAGAGGACAAGAGGAAACCCGGTGGAAGGTAACGGGCCCGGCGGGACGGGAGGGGCAGCGGTGCCAGGAATCGGCCCCCCTCGCGAGGGGGACGGGACGGACCTCCTCACCTCCCGGTCCCTGGAGACGAAGATCCTGGTTTCCGCCGCGGTGATCCTTGTCGGGATCGTCATCGTCGGAAGGTACCGGATGCTCCCGGGAGCCGCGTGCGGCGCGGCGATCGCCTACGGGAACTTCTACCTGATACGGAAGATCCTGGGAAAAGCATTCTCGGCCGAAGGGGGCCTGAAAAAGGGGTTCGTCGTCCAGTACATTCTGAAGTTCCTCGCCCTGGTGGCCGCGGTGTACCTCGTGGTCCGGTCGGGTCGCTTCGACGTCCTGGGCTTCCTGCTCGGCCTGTCTGCGCTGATTTTGGGCGTCCTGCTCGAGGGAGTCTCCCGGGCGGTAGAGACCAAGTAATGCTTCGGAGGAAACGCACGATGCGCAGATGGTGGGTTGGGCTTCTCGGGGTAGCGCTTCTGCCGGCCACGGCGCTGGCGGCCGGGGGCCACGAGGCGTTTTCCTGGTTCGAGCTGCTTCACCTCCCCGTCCCGCAATACGTCCTTTCCGCCATCATGATCGCGGTCCTGATCGTTCTCGTCTCCGCCGTATCCTTCCGGGGGAAGAAGGCGGCCGACCTGGTCGTCCCCGAGCCGAGGCTCACGATGCGCAACCTGTTCGAGCTCATTCTGTCGTTCCTCATGAACCTCGCGGAGGACATCATCGGGCACAAGGCGAAAACGTACATCCCGCTGCTCGCCACCTCCTTCATCTTCATTCTCTTCATGAACCTGCTGGGGCTCATCCCGGGCTTCGTTCCGCCGACCGACAAGATGAACATCACCGTCGGCATGGCGGTCGTCATCTTCCTGTCCACGCACTACTACGGCGTCCGGGAGCATGGAATCGCCTACTTCAAGCACTTTCTGGGCCCGGTCTGGTGGATGGCCCCGATCATGCTGCCGATCGAGATCGTCTCCCACCTCGCCCGGCCGCTGTCCCTGTCGCTTCGTCTCTTCGGGAACATCACCGGCGACCACCTCGTGGTGGCGATCTTTTTAGGACTGGTTCCCTTCGTCGTCCCCTCGATCTTCTACGGCCTGGGGGTGTTCGTTTCGTTCATGCAGGCATTCATCTTCACGGTGCTCTCCATGATCTATATCTCGGGAGCGGTCGCACACGAAGAGGAGCACTGACGGGTAACGGCAATCGGCATCATCCCCGTCGGAGGGGCGGTACCACCCGGCGGGATTCCATACCAACGTAAAGGGGGGTACCCGATGTTCCGCAAAGTTTCCTTCACTTTTCTGCTCGCACTGCTCTTTGTAGCAGTGGCCGCCGTGGCCTTCGCGGCTGAGGAAGGGGCTGCCGCCGGGATGAGCGACAGCGTCAAGACCTTCATCGCGCTGGCCGCCGGGTTTGGCATAGCCATCGCATCCTTCGGAGGAGCGCTCGGCCAGGGCAGAGCGATCGCTGCCGGCCTGGAGGGGATTGCCCGCAACCCTTCCGCCCAGCCCAAGATCTTCATCCCGATGATCGTCGGTCTCGCGCTGATCGAGTCGCTGGTCATCTACTCCCTGGTCATCGCGTTCATCCTCGTCGGAAAGCTCTAATCCCGGCGACGCGAGCAGGGAAAAAACGTCATGCGAAAAGGGCTCCTTCGGGAGCCCTTTTCCATTCCTCGGGATGTCCGACCGGGCCGCGCCCGCACGGAGCCCGGATCGAAAACCCTACCAATCCTCCTTGAACGGGAGAATGACATCGTAATGCTTTTCATAGTCCGCGGGGGAATGCAGCTTCTTCCTTTTTCCCTGCAACAGATCATTGATCGCGTGGTGAATATAAGAGAGCGCCTGATCCATGTATTTAATGGAGGAATACGGCTCCTGGTCCGCGTTTGCCATGGCGAGAGCCTCGCCGGCTTTCCGGATATCCTGCCTGGCCGGGGCAACGTTCTCCCGCTCCACGACATCGTTCATCATGGCCAGCAACCGACGCAGTTTCGCATACCCTCTTTTGATATCGTTCGGGGCGGCATCCATCTTTCTCCACTTCCCGAAATAGAGCTTGTCGTGAAGCGCGCACAACTCCGGATACGCGGTGCCCAAATAAGGACACTGCGGCGGTATCTTGAACCCCGCATCCTTATCCTCTTCCAGCGGAGCGTTGCAGACCGGACATCGATACGGTCTTTCCATGGCGCATCCGCCTCTTTCCCGCATGGATCATGTCCGGCGCGGCGTTCCCAAACCGCACCAGGAAACGATCCGGCCCCTCATGGTTGGTCGATGTCCATCTTCATCATGTAGTAACTTCCGTTTTCATTGCCCATCGTGTTGTTTTCATCCATGGGAATGCCCCGGACGGTTCGAAACCCGACCTTCTCGTACAGCTGTCTTGCTCCTCGTTTTACGATTTCCACATCGATCTCGATTTCTTTGACAGCCATTTCCTTGAGCTTCTCGATTGCGGCTTCTATCAACTTT
>DATHRT010000066.1:0-6549 GCA_035464915.1 Candidatus Limnocylindria bacterium | reverse complement strand
GGGACGGAACGGGATACCCGCATGGCCTGAAGGGGGATAAGATTCCCATCCCGGGGCGCCTCATGGCGGTGGCCGATGTCTACGACGCGATCATCCACCACCGCGGATACCAGGTGGCGCTCTCCCACGAAGAGGCGATCGGCGTCATAAGCGGAGAGCGGGAGACGCACTTCGACCCCGACGTGCTGGACGCTTTCCTGCAGGTCCGGGAGGAGTTCCGCGAGATCGCGGCCCGGTTCGCCGGAAGGGGCGTGGAACCCGAGCCGCCACCTCCCCGGTGAGGCGGATACGAACTCCCTGTACAACCCTGCCTCCGTGGTATATTTTGGCGGCATATTCAACATGATCGTACCTCTCACCCCCAAGGAGGCTCCCATGTCCAGAAAGAAGATTGCGATCATCGGCGGCGGTCAGATCGGTGGAGTGCTCGCACAGCTTTGCGCCCTGCGCGAACTCGGCGACGTCGTGCTGTTCGACATCGTCGAAGGGATGCCCCAGGGGAAGTGTCTCGACATTGCCGAGGCCTCTCCGGTGGACGGGTTCGATGTCGCCCTGAGGGGGACCAACAGCTACGAGGATATCAGCGGCGCCGACGTCGTCATCGTCACGGCGGGTCTTCCCCGGAAACCGGGAATGAGCCGGGACGACCTGATTGAGGTCAATTCCAAGATCATGAAACAGGTCGCCGAGGGGATCAAGAAGCACGCCCCCGCTTCCTTCGTCATCGTCATCTCCAACCCGTTGGATGCCATGGTGACCCTCTGCCAGAAGATCACCGGTTTCCCTTACAACCGCCTCATCGGCCAGGCGGGGGTTCTCGATTCGGCCCGGTTCGCCACCTTCATCGCCTGGGAACTGGGCGTATCCGTCCGGGACGTGACCGCGCTGACCCTGGGAGGGCACGGCGACGACATGGTACCCCTGGTCCGGTACGCAAACGTGAGCGGGATTCCCGTCATAGAGCTTCTGGAGAGAAAGTACGGAAACGCGGCCAAGGCGAAGGAAGTGATGGAAGCCATGGTGAACCGCACCCGCAAGGCCGGCGGCGAGGTGCTCGGCCTTCTCAAGACCGGCTCCGCCTTCTACTCCCCGGCATCCTCCACGATCGCCATGGTCGAGTCCATCCTCAAGGACCAGAAGCGGGTTCTCGCCTCCTGCGTCCACCTCAACGGCGAGTTCGGCGTGAAGGGGTACTTCGTCGGCGTACCCGCGGTGCTGGGCGCCAACGGTGTGGAGAAGATCATCGAATTCAAACTCAACGCCGAGGAGCAGGCGATGATGGACAAGTCGGTGTCGGCGGTGAAGGGGTTGGTCGACACCCTCGCGTAGATCCCCGGAGGGACGGGAACGGCGTGTCGGGTCGATCGACCCGTCCCGCCGCGTTTCCCGTCCCCCGCTTCATTTCGCCGTTCCCCGGAAGGTCCCCGCCCGGGTCAGCGCTTCCACCATCTCTTCCATGGAGATCTCCGCGGGGTCGAAGGATACCGTGTTGATCTCCCTCATGCCGCGGAATCCGTTCCTTACGCTTTTTACCCCGTGCAGCCCCTCCAGGGCAGCTTTCCCAACGTCGTATCAGGCCACGTAAAACGTGACCACAGAATATCCCTTGTCCTGCGTTTTCGGACTGGCGGACTCCCCGGATGCCGACAGGACCAGGAAACAAAGGATCACGGCGAAAGGAAGAACCAGGGAAAGCTTCGGTGAGAAAACCATCGCCATTACCTCCGAAGGATTGCTCCAATCAATGACCGCCGGCTTCCTTTCCCCACAGCTCCTTGAGCCTCCGGTCGCGCCCGCATCCCGTGCGGTAGTACTTGTAGCGGATCGGGTTTTTCTTGTAGTAATGCTGGTGATACTCCTCCGCCGGATAGAACTCGCTCGCGGGTGTGATCTCGGTGACGATCGGCCCCTTGAAAGGCTTGGTTTTCGCCAGCTCCTCCTTCGACTTCTGCGCCAGCTGGCGCTGCTCTTCCCCATGGGTGAAGATGGCCGGCCGGTACTGGGATCCCCTGTCGCAGAACTGCCGGTCGGCTGCGGTCGGATCGGTATTGCGCCAGTAGATATCGAGCAGCTTCCCGTACCCAATCTTTGACGGGTCGTAGACGATCTGCACCGCTTCGGCGTGGCCGGTCCCGCCGGCGGAGACCTGCTGGTACGTCGGATCTTTCTCCTTTCCGCCGGTATAACCCACGGTGACCGAGATGACTCCGGGGAGCTTGTCGAACGGCGCTTCCATGCACCAGAAGCAGCCGCCGGCGAAGGTCGCCACCTCCTGTTTCCCGGAAACCGCTTCCTTCGGTTTCGTCATCGAATCGTTCCCGGCGGCCACGGCCGTGACCGCAGCGAGGGCCAACGCCGTTGTTATCCCGGTTACGCTAAGCATTCCCATGTTCCCGCTCCTTCCTGAAAATGCGGTTTCTTGGCGGCGCAATCGGATCCGGCCGCCCGTTACGACCCCCCCGATTACTTCGCCTTGACGAAATCCAGTGCGACCGAGTTTATGCAGTACCGAAGCCCGGTCGGTTTCGGACCGTCATCGAACACGTGGCCCAGGTGGGCATCGCACCTACTGCAAAGCACCTCGGTTCTTTTTACGAACCAGCTGATGTCGGTCTTGGTGCGCACATTTTCCTTGGCGATCGGTTCGTAGAAGCTGGGCCACCCCGTTCCGGAATCGTACTTGGTCTCCGACCGGAAAAGGTCGTTCCCGCAGTTCACGCAGCGGTAGACCCCCTTTTCGTGGTTGTTCAGATACTTCCCGGTAAACGCCCTTTCCGTACCCTTCTTCCGGGTTATCGCAAACTGCTCGGGGGTCAGCAGACCCTTCCACTCTTCTTCCGTCTTGTTCACTTTATCCGTCATGACATATCCCTCTTGGGCAGCGGAATAGATTTTTACCGTTTTCGTCTCCCCCGTTTTCCCGTTCCCGCCCGCCGGGGGTGTCTCCGCGGCGACTGCCCTGTCCCGCAGGATCGTGAAATCGGCCAACGCGGCTCCTGCCAATAAGCAGGAGAACCGCAGGAACTCCTTCCTTCCCATCCTGTGTGTCATCAGCATTTCCATCGTGCATCTACCTCCTGTCCCGTCAACGGTTCCGTATCCTCTGCTTGCACCGGGGACCCGGCCGTCGGGCCCCCGTAATCCGCTAGCGCCGCCAGTTCGGGGATTCATGGTGTGTGATGACCTGGCCGCGCGTAAGATTCGTATTCATGCTCCACATCCCGTACTGGTTTTCCCGCGGCCGCCCCTGCCGGTTCTTCCGCGGTACCTTTCATACTGCCGCGTGGAAATCACGCGGTCGTAACGAAAGAGTCACGTTTTGATCACGGAAAATGACGGGAAAGGAACGCTTACGGCAGGGTGAATTCGAAAGTCGATCCGGCGTCGATCACGCTTTCGATGTGCAGGTCGGATCCGTGAAGCTCGAGAATCTTGCGGGCGATAACCAGGCCTAAGCCCGCGCCTTCCCCGTCCTTCCCGGGCTCCCCGTATCTCCCGGGGATCGGGTCGAACAGACGGGAAAGCCGTTCCGGCGGGATGCCGCAACCCGTGTCCGAAACCCGGACGGTCACGCCGGTCACCGCTCGTTTCGCCTCGATGGTGATTTCTCCGCCCTCGGGGGTATGCCGGAGGGCATTCCCGATCAGATTCTCCAGGACCCGGTCGATGAGACCGATATCGCCAAGTGCGAAAGGAATCCCTTCCTCGACCCGCATCGTGAGCCGGATCGTTTTCTCGTCCGCGGAGAGCCGGAACTTCTCCACGATGTCCTGGGCAAGGTCCCCCAGCGAAAACCGCTCGTTCCGAATCGCGACATCGGGAGAGTCGAGCGTGGAAAGCTCGAAGAGCTCCGAGATCAGCGTGGAGAGACGCCGGCAATGGTTCAGGGCGATCCGGAGATATTCCTCCTGTTCTTGAGGGGATAGCTCGTTCTTTTTCATGGAAAGGGTTTCGAGGTATCCCTGGAGAGAGGTCAGCGGCGTGCGCAGGTCGTGGGAGACGTGGGTCACAAGCTCCCGCCGGAGACCGTCGGCCTGCCTCAGGTCCCGGATCTGCTGGACGATCCGGTCCGCCATCTGCGCGAAGGCGGCTCCCAGCCGCTCGATCTCGTCCCCTTTGCCCGCTTCGAACCGCTCTAAACTCTCGGGCTTCTCCGAAAACCCGCTCCGCTGGAAGTCCTCCACGGCCTTCGTCAGCCTTCTGTGCCGGTGGGTGAGCCGGTAGAAAAGCAGCAGACCAGCCAGGAGAGCGAACAGTATCCCGCCCCCGGCTGCCCAGGTGCTCAGTTGTAAAATGTAGCTCCCCCGGAGCATGCGGGAGACCGTGTCGTACTCCTCGCCGCCCAGGATGACGTAGAGATACCCTTCCGCCGGACCCTCCGGAGGGACGGGAGCGACGGAGAAGACCTTCCTTCCTCCGGGGCTGCGTGGGTCGTCACCCAGGATGGGCAACGCCTCGGTCCCTTTCAGAAACGTCTCCAGAGGTACCAAGGATACCCGTTCTCGTTTCACCTTGCCGGGGGGGGCGGAGTAGGAGAGGATTTTCCCTTCCTTGTCGAGCAGATACACCTCGATCCCGGGATGGACGGCCATCAGCATGTGGAAGATCTCCCGGATCGGTCCTTCCCGGACGCGGCCGCTTTGTATCAGGGGTGTCCCCGAGGCGATGTGCCGGGCAAGGGACCGGTTCAGTTTTTGGGTCATTTCCTGGAGATGGACCCGGGTGGTGAAAAGCGTCAACAGAACGAACAGCGTCCCGATGCCGAAAAACAGAAGAAGCAGGACGGCGGAGAGTTTTCCGTAAAGTGTCCTGAACACCCGCTACCCCTTATTCCGATCCTCTGGTTCGGCGAACTGGTAGCCGACCCCCCAGATCGTAAGGATGTACCGGGGCTTGGCCGGATTCATTTCTATCTTTTCCCGCAGACGATTGATATGGGAGTTGACGGTGTGTTCATACCCCTGATAGCTGTATCCCCAGACCTTGTCCAGCAGCTGGCCGCGGGTGTAGGCCCGACCGGGATGGCGGGCGAATTCCAGCAAAAGTTCGAATTCCCGCGCGGTCAGGTGGACGGGCTTCCCGTCAACAGTCACCTTCCGTTTTTCCGGGTCGATGGTCATGTCGCCCGCCCGGATCATCTTTTTCGGCAATAGAGGGTCTTTCCCCCGCAGCGCCTCCACTCTTCGCAAAAGGGCTTTTACCCGTGCCAGGAGCTCACGGACGTTGAAGGGTTTTGTAAGATAGTCGTCCGCCCCCATCTCCAGTCCCAGGATCCGGTCCACATCCGTGGACCGGGCAGTGAGCATCAGAACGGGGGTGTAATCCGGTCCCGTTCGTATGCGGCGGCATATCTCCAGCCCGTCCATCCCCGGAAGGATGAGATCCAGGATGATGATGTCGTACGGCTTCGCGAGGGCCTGCTGAAGCCCGGTTTTCCCGTCGGGAGCGACGGTAACCGCATATCCCTCATCCCCGAGGTGGAGTTCCAGCAGGCGGGCGATATCCCTGTCGTCTTCGATCACGAGGACACGATGTGACATCAAGTGTTTCCTGTCAGCGTTCAGACATTGTTGAAAAAAAAGGGTTTCCCGCAGACACCGATTGGCCCTGGCCCCATCATACCATCCGGGAACCGGACCGGGAGCTTGTCCTTGACCCCCCAAAGGTCCCGTTTGAACAAATCCAGATATTTTTATATAATGGGGTCGTAAGTCTTTCCGTTAACCCGGCGACGGTTTTCCTGAAAAAAAGGAGGTAGCGCGATGAAACCGAAGATCCTCGTCCCGCTAGACGGATCCAACCTGGCGGAACGGGCCGTGGAACAGGCGGAGAAGATCGCCAAGGCCCTCGGCTACGAGGTAATTCTTTTCCAGGTCATCCAGAATCCGCTCGCAAACGCCCCGGAGGCAGGTCCCGCGGCGGAGGAACGGGCGACCCTGGACACAATCGACAAGGCCAACACCTACCTGAAATCGATCGCCTCGGGCCTCGAGGGGAAAGGGATCAAGACCAGGGTCGAGGTCGGGGAAGGACCTCCCTATGCCGGGATTCTCGGCCTGGCGCACAAGGAGGATGTGGATTTCATCATCATGAGTACGCACGGGCGCACGGGACTGACCCGCGCCCTCATGGGTAGCGTCGCGGAGAAAGTCGTCTACACGACAAAGCGCCCCGTCATGCTCGTGAAACCGGAGAAGATTTTCCGGGCCCGATCCGACGAGGCGGCAGCAATCCTGAGCATGCACTCGTGATGCCGTTACCGGCTGCCCGGCCCGTACACCGGGCCGGGCTCTTTTTTATTTTCCTGTTGGCGACCCGGCGATACTACCCGTGGACGGCGTGACTGAACTTCCGCAGGAAGACCATCTCCTCGCGTCGATCGCCTCCTTCCACAAGGTATCCGATGCGGTGGGTGAGGGGAAACGGGAGAATTCGGAAATAAATGCCAACTTCATTCCTGTATAATCAAGAAGCACCCCCAGGCAGGGAAACACCCAAACAGGAGGAAAGTTCATGGCACGGAAAGGATCGAGGACGGAAAAAAATCTG
>DATHRT010000065.1:0-8037 GCA_035464915.1 Candidatus Limnocylindria bacterium | reverse complement strand
AGGTCATCGAGGTTCACATGGCGCATGGGTACCTCCTGCATGAATTCCTGTCCCCCTTGACCAACAAGAGGACGGATGCCTGCGGCGGAAGCCTGGAGAATCGTCTCCGCTTCCCCGTTTCCGTGGCCCGCGCCGTGCGCGAGGAGTGGCCGGAAAGACTGCCGGTGTTCGTCCGTGTCTCCGCTACGGACTGGGTCGAGGGAGGGTGGGATCTCCCGCAGACCATCGCGCTGGCGCGGGAACTGAAGAAGATCGGCATCGACATGGTCGACTGTTCCAGCGGCGGAGCCGTTCCCGATGCGAAGATTCCCGCGGTTCCCGGATTTCAGACGCCCTTCGCTGCCGCCGTCCGTCGGGAAGCGGACATCGCGACAGGCGCCGTCGGCTTGATCACCGAACCCGAGCAGGCCGAGCAGATCGTTTCGACAGGCCTGGCGGATGCCATCATGATCGGAAGGGAATTCCTGCGGGATCCGTATTGGCCTCTCCATGCCGCCCGCAGCCTCGGGGTGGACATCCCCTGGCCTTCCCAGTACGAACGGGCGAAGCCCTTGTGATCGTTATCCCCGCAACCGGGACTGCGAGGAAAAGAATGGGCGGATTCCGAACGGAATGCGAACCCCGCGCAAACAACGGTCCTTATAGGGGGGGGAGGGGTTTCGCGTAGGCGGTGTTGACGGGGGAATCCCCGTATGCGGCAGGAGGGGTCGCTCAGTACCTTAGCCATGCGCCGAGTTTCCCGGTTGCGAAGGGCGTTGCGTTCTCCCGCCGCCGTGGGCTCATTCCTTGCGGTCGAGAAACCATTCGATCAGTCGGCGGGCGATCGTCCCGTGACGCGGGACCTGCAGGCGGGCGATCTCGTCGGCGTCGAACCAGCCGGCGCGAACGATCTCCTTCTCCTCGATCGCCAGGTCGCCTTCGGCGTGTTCGGCGGTGAACCCCACCATCAGGGAGTGCGGGAACGGCCATGGCTGGCTGCCGAAGTACCGGAGGTTCGTCACCTCGATGCCGACCTCCTCCCGCACTTCCCGGCGCACGCACTCCTCGAAAGTTTCCCCCGGTTCGACGAACCCGGCGAGAACGCTGTAGAACGCCAAAGGGAACCGGCGTGCCTGGGCGAGGAGGATCTTCCGGTCCCGCACCACGGCGACGATGACGGCCGGCGTAACGCGGGGGAAAAAGTGCATCCCGCAGCCCGAACAGGCCCTTGCCCGTTCCCCGTCCAGCGGTTCGGTCGGTCCGCCGCATTTCCCGCAGAACAGGTGTGTCCGTTCCCAGTCCACGATCTGGTAGGCCCGCCCCGCCAGGGAGAACAGGGGGTCCGGGAGTGTTCCCAGGAGGGAACGCAGGCCGCGAAAGGTCGTGCCGTCCGCTTCGACCGGTTCCCCCAACTCCCCGCCGTAACAGGGAACACCGTCCAGGGTCCCAAGGTATTGCACTCGCATGGGCTGCAGGGCGCGTACACCGGGCAGCAGGCCGTGCGGCACTGTGACCTCATCCCCGCAGGTTTCGACCATCAGCCGATCGCCATGGAACAGGAACCACCACGCTTCACGGTCCGTCTCCGGGGGAGGTGTCACGGCGGGGATGAAATACACTTTTGATCCTTTCCAGCGGAAGGCTCCGGGGAATCCGCTTGGGATCGTCGCATACCCGGGAAAAACCTCTCTCAACCGGGTCCTGATTAATCCGCATTTTACTCCCTACAGTAAGAGAAATCCGCGGAACCTGCGGTTTCGTGGGACATGCTGTGACCGCCTCATGGGGGAATCGGAAATTCGAAGCAGTTAGTGAATGCTATCGCGAATCGTTCGCGGGACATAAGGCATCGCATCAATTCAATACGGACGGCAACTTTATACTACAATCCCCTGACCAGAAGGAGGCGCGATTATGGCAAGGAAATACATCGATTGCCGCGACCACCCCAGCGAGGTGAAATGCACCGTGGCGCTTTCGGCAGATTCCGAGGAGGAACTGATGGAAGCCGTGGTCCAGCACGCGAAAACGGTGCACAAGTACCAGATCACTCCCGAGTTCAAGGACATGATCCGGAAGGGGATCAAGGCGGGAAACCCGCCCGCTTAACGCCTCAAGGACGGGGTAATTAGGCACACTGGGGGGCATGTAGCAACCGGTACGCTTATTTGGCGAAGTGCCCCCCGGTTATTTATTCCCCCTCCATACAACTGCTGTTTATGGGGGGAAAAGGGTTTCCCTGGGACGCGATTTATGCAGGAATCCCTTTCCGTATCATGACTTTCCTCCCGGACGCGCCCTTAGCGGTAGCTGGATAGAGCACTGGACTACGAACAGTTGTGCGGTGCCCCTGACCTGACCCAATCGAATCGGTCCGGGATGTGTTGATGCTTTTCAGACCGATTCGGGGAGGAGGCGGGATTTGACCGCAAATCCCGTGCAAACAACTGCGTTTTCTGGGGGGGGAAAGGGGAGTACGGTAGAGGGTGTCGATTGTTGAACCCCTTGAACGGCAAGGAAGGACTAAAAGTCAGCCGGTCAGGAGCGACCCGTTGGGACGAAAAACATTTGCTCGGAGATTCCCCGGCATCCCCCTTCTGTTGGCATTGACGTTCCCCGGTTGCGGCGGAGTAGCCAGTTTCGATACCCCGTTTACCATGCACACCTCGATCGCTTCCGCGGACCTGGACGGTGACGGAAGGATGGACATCGCGATGTCGAGTTCCTACCTTTCCGGTTCGCCGCCTCACCCGGGGTATGCCGTCGTTCTGCTCCAAAATCATGCCCCTGCCGAAGGGTTTTCACCCCCCGTACGATACGATACGGGAAGCGATCCGGACTTCCTGCTCGTCGGGGACATCGATGGAGACGGGAAACCGGACCTTGTTGTTGCCGATCAGACTCTGTCGGCGCAGGGCGGGGGAACCAGCGGCATTTCCGTTCTCCGTCAGGATCCCGGAAATTCGGGTGGGTTCTTGCCTTCGATCGAATACCCTACCGGGCGGTCACCGGAGGTTGCCTTCGGGGACGTCGATGCGGACCGCAATCCGGATCTCGTGGTGGGTACCACAAGCGACCCTGCAGGGATTTCCCTGTTTCGGCAGTCTCCTGGAAATCCTGGCACGTTCGAGCCCCCGGTATTGGTTGCCTCTCTCCCCGGCGTGAGCGCCGTTGCCGTTGAGGATCTCGACGGGGACGGAAGATTGGATATCGCAGTAGCGACCAACGCCGGTATCGTTATCCTGATACAGAGCGCATCCGGCCCGGGCATCTTCCTGCCCGCGGTCGGTTATGCGGCCGGGAGTCAACCGACATCCATTGCGGTCGGAGATCTGAACGGTGACGGCTGCCCGGATCTGGCCGTTGCAAATTACGGCTCCCCGGACGGTTTGATAAAGGCCAGCGCTTCCATCCTTCTTCAGGATCCGACAGATCCCGGGAAATTCCTTCCGGCAACGGATTATGCGACCGGGTTTCGGTCCTCCTCGATTGCCATTGGCGACCTGGACGGCGATGGCAAGATGGATCTTGCGGTGGCAAATCCTGTTTACTCAGGCTCAATAGGGAGCATATCGATTCTCCTTCACGATACCGGCAACGCGGGAGCCTTCCTTCCTGCCGCGAATTACCCGGGGATCTCTCGGCCTCTTTCCGTGGCCATCGCGGACCTGAACGGGGATGGGAATGCGGATATTGCCGTCGCTGACGCCGGTGCACTCATTTACTACCAGGATCCGGTTCGGCATGGGATTTTTTTCAGCCCGGTGCGAATCGGACCATGATGCTTTCCATCTTCAAACCCGGCGCAAACAAACGCTTTTTTCTGGGCAATTTCGGGGGTCTTCTGATCCGCAATTGACTCGGGACGGAGAGGAGGGAAGGACATGCAGACCTTCTGGCGGAGGCTCCAGATCGCGGTGTTACTATCGTTGGCCGGCCTTCTCACCGGTTGCCTGGTAACCTCTATAAGGCCCTTGTCCGATAAGACTTACCCTCCGATAATCGACAACTCCTTGCTGGGCAAGTGGATCGGATCAGGTGAGAATATCGGGAGCCAGGACAAAGGGGTAACAGTCCATATCCTCTTTGAACCGTCGCCGTCGGAGGAAGATCCCGCGTACAAGATCACCCATACCGTGATCGACAATCAGGCGGTAACCACTACGGTGCTGCGTGGGAGGCTTGTCGAACTTGGACCGCTGAGAATCCTTGATACCGAAATCGGTGACGATGAAATCAGGAAGGCGTTTGGCTCAGTGGTTTCCAGAGTGCATCATCGCGGTGTTCATTTCTTTTCAAAGGTCACGGTGGCGGACAATACCCTCATCCTCTCAGCGTTGAATAACCATTGGTTCATGGCCGCGGTCCTGGAGGAAGGGACATCCCTCCCGTGCCTCTTCGAGTGCAGGGGCAGTTATTGTGACGTATTGCTCACGGGGACTCCCCGCCAGCTCAGGGAGTTCTTTCTGAAATACGGGGATCGGCGGGGGCTTTTCGGTGGAAATGGGAGCTCGGTATGGCGCCGGGACCGCGCGGGTTAATGTTCCGAACGGACCGCAAACCCGGCGCAAACGGATTCCCCTGTTGCTACTCGATAATTCTTTCCGGCCGGCCCCGCTTCTGCGGCACGCCGCCCTCCTCCTCGAAAATGATCTGAGAGAATAATTGCAACCCGGACCGATTTCAGAGGAGAGGGTCAATTCCGCTGGCAGCATCAGGGTTTTTCCGTCTTCTCCTCGGTATCGTTCTTTTCTTTTTTTCCCTTCCCCTCGAAGCAGCCCTTCATTTTCAGGAAGAAGGTTTCCATCATTTCGGGACAGCACTCCGCCATCTTGCCCATGTCCGGAGCGCAGGCTGATTCTCCCCTTTCCTTTTCCTCCCGTTCCTTGCCTTTCCTATCCTCTTTTTCTTTCATGAACCCGAAACATCGCTCCATCATCCTCACTCTTTCTTCCTCGCACATTTTCTCCATCATTTTCTTCATCCTTTCCATGACCTATTCCTCCTTGTTGTCTATGGGTAACCTCTTCCGTTAGGAGTCAAACTTCCTGTGCCTACACCCTTCCCTGGCCGATGGTTCTTTTCCTTTCCTCGTACTCCTCACGGGAAATTTCCCCGAGGGCATACCGTTTATCGAGGATGTTGATTGCCGAATCCGTCGGGTGGATGTCCCGTGTGTCGGTCCCCCAGGAACGGAAACCGCACATCCCCGATCCTCTCCTCCCCTTCATTCCGACAAAGCAGAGGAGCATCGGGATGAGGAAAAGTACCCACCAGTAGGAATGCCAGAAACTCTCCAGACCGCCCATCAAGATTACCTCCTTTCTGAAATGCGTAGACGGAAGGGAGGCGGGAAAGGATACACCTTCACTCTGATTTTTTTTTACGATTTCTTATTCGGGATGATCGGGGTCGGCCTTCGGCTCGCAAACCAGGATGTCTTCCTCATCGCGGTCGAAACTGCATCCGGCCTCGAGTTTTTCTTTCAGCTTCGCACGTCCCCGGTGTAGCCGGATCTTTACTGTTTCCACTGTCAATCCAAGCACTTCCGAGATTTCCTTGTTGGTCAACCCCCCGATTTCACTCAGGGTCACGGCCGCGCGGTACCTCTCGGGAAGGCTGTTGATATAATCTTGAACGCAGGAACTCATTTCCTCCCGCATTGCCTGTTTTTCCACGGAGGGTTTCTTTTCTCCCGTCAAATCAACGCTTTCTTCTATGAGTCTTTCATCGAGAGGGATCGTTTTGCCGGATCGGCTCTCCTGGGACGACCTGCTCCTCATCCTGTCCGTGGCAACGTTGGTCGCTATGCGATAGATCCACGTGGAGAGCTTCGCGTCTCCCTTGAAGTCCGAAAGACCCCTGTTGACTCTCAGGAACACCTCCTGCGTCAGGTCCTCCGCCTCGATTTGTCCGACGAGTCGTGTCAGGTACCGGAAGATCCGTGGATGGTAAGAAGCATAGATGGTCCGGAAATCTTGTGCGCCAGGATCCATAAGAAAACTGTAAACCGGATTTTCTTTGTGCCAAAGGGAATTTGCAGGGGTCATCAACCCCGGACGGGTCGAAGCGCCGCCCAAAGAGAGGTGTTCGAGGTCGAGCCAACGGCGGCGGAATCCCCCGATGCGCGTTCGAACAGGCGCCGTAGTCGGGAACGAGTCGGGCGCCCCCCTCCGGGATGCGCGACGTCAGGCGGGCGATCCACTCCCGCTAGGCGAACCCGCGGCGCCCTTCGGAGACCGATTCGTTCCGGTGGCCGGAGAGGGACCCTTTGGTGAGGAAATCGTCCCGGAGACCAGGGATACGACGTCGGCCGCCGCGTTCGGGCGGGCCAGTCTGCGGACCGCCTGCCGCATCCGTTCGAACCGCTTCTTGTCCGACAGGAGGGAGTCGATCTTGTAGGCAAGAGCGGGGAGGTTGTTGCACCGGATGGCGACCCCCTCCTCGAGGAGATGGTCGCTGTTGCGCTCCTCCTGGCCCGGGATCGGATTGACGATGACCATCACCAGGCCGGAGGCCAGCGCCTCCGAGCTGGTGAGCCCCCCCGCTTTCCCGACGAGGAGATCCGAAGCCGCCATCCACCGCTCCATCTCGGTCGTGAACCCCACGATCTTCACGGGGTGGGTGGGAGTCGGAAGCTCCTCCAGGCGGCGCTTGAGCGCCACGTTCTTCCCGCAAACCACGGCCACCTGGATGGGGTGCGAGACCTCCTGCAGGGCGTTCGCAAGGGACTCCACGGGCCCCATTCCGAACCCCCCCGCGGAGACGAGGACGGTGGCGAGGTCCGGCCGAAGGCCCAGCGCCCGGCGGGTTTCCGCTTTTTCCCTCGCCGGGGTGAAGGCCGGGTCGATGGGGATCCCCGTCACGTAGATCGTCTTCGGCGGAACCCCGAGCGCGGCCATGTGGACCTTCGTTTCCTCGCACGCAACGAAGTACCAGTCCACTCCCCGGTACAACCACATGGCGTGGAGGTCGAAGTCCGTAATCACGACCCCGACCGGGATGTCCAGGATCTTCTTCCTGCGCAGGTGGAGAAGGATCTCGGCGGGGAGGAAGTGGATGCAAACGGCCAGCCGCGGCCGCTCCTCCAGGAGAAGTTTGGCGAGGGGCCGGGTGTTGAGCCGGTCGAGCGCGAGGCGGCGTTTCGTGTACATCCACGGGCGGTCCAGGGCATCGTAGACCAGCCCCAGAATCGCCGGCTGGCGGTTGACCAGTTCTACGTACAGGTCCGAATAGACCTTCTTGAAGAAGCCGGAGGCGTACTTCAGGACCTCTAAATGCTTTACGGCGATCCCTTTCGCCGTGAAGGCCGTTGCCAGAGCTTCCGCCGACCGGACATGTCCCGCGCCGGCCGCCGCCGAGAGGACGAGCACCCCCCCCGTCTTCGACCCTCCTCCCGTCATCTGCTGAACCTCTATCCCCTATGGATTTACGGGCCGTCCCCGGCCCGGATCCTCTTCCGGTTCTCCGGGTACTGGCGAACGAACTTTTTTATCTGGAACCAGACCTCGTGGAAGCCGAAGGCCTCCATCTCCTCCTCCGCTTCGCTCCACCCTTCGACCTCCATCCGGTAGACCGCCGCCACCAATCCCGTGCGGTCTTTCCCGTGGTGGCAGTGGACGAATACGGGCTGGTTTGCCGGGTCGGTCATCACCGACAGTGCCTTCCGCACTGCCGCCGGGTCGACATTCTTCATCGTATTCATGGGGATCTCGACGGATCGCATACCCGCCGCCTCGACCGCCTCCCTCTCCCCGTGACGCGTGCGAAGATTGATCACCGTTCTGACGCCCATCGCCTTCAGGGTGGCGTACCCCTCGGGCTTCGGCTGGGCCCCCCGAAAGATTCCGTCGGCCACGCGACCGACGTTTGTGAGCCCCGGGAGACCGAAGAGACGCTCCGAAACGCGGACATCCTGGGGGAGAAAGACGGAATTGTCCCCTGCCATTACGCCGCGTGAAGAGGGGTTGCCGGGGGCGGCGGCAGGGCCGGGAGAGGCGCCCGAAGGGGCAAGCAGCCCGAACAGGAGAAGGAGGGCGGCAACCCGCATGGTCCGTC
>DATHRT010000064.1:0-14017 GCA_035464915.1 Candidatus Limnocylindria bacterium | reverse complement strand
CGATGTCCCCAAGTGTCGCGCCTCCCTCGACCCGCGCGGTCCGACGTTCGGGGTCCACCCGGACGCTCCGCATTCGCGAGAGATCGATCACCATCCCGCCATCGGATACGGCGGTCCCCGCCACGTTGTGACCGCCTCCCCGCACGGTGATCCGGAGGTCGTTGACTCGCGCAAAGTTGACCGTTGCGATGACATCCGCGACTCCCGTGCACCGGACGATGAGCCCCGGACGCTTGTCGATCAGTCCGTTCCAGACCCTGCGCGACTCCTCGTACGAGGGGTCCCCCGGCATAACCAGCTCCCCCCGCAAATGGTTCCTCAGGTAGGTGACCACCGCTTCATCTAGCGTAAAACGGCCGCCGCGGTTTGTTAATAATTCGGCATATGGCGGCACGAGGACCCTCCATGACTGTAGAATGAAACCCTATCTATCTGAAATAAAACATGTTTCCTCGACGAAGAGAACGGGTTTTGTTTTGATACCCGTAAGATGAAGGGGGCATTCGGGGGGATTCGGCTTACTGATACTTTTCGCGGAGGTGGTTGCCAGAGGAAAAAACCCCGGCAACCGCTCTCCGCTTCGCTTCTCAGGTCAGAAGGACGTTACCTCCGGGAGCGATGCCCGTGCCGCCCCTCCCCCATTGGGCCAAGTTTCTTGGCCAATTCCCGCTGCTCGGGGGAGAGCAGCGCGAAGATCTGGCTCTTTGTCCGGGCCCGGGACACGACCAGCTCGACGCGCGCTTCGTTCTGGCTTTGCGCCAGAGCACGCACGGTTGCCTCGTTAAACGGTTCGGCCTCGATGGCCTTCCGGAGATTCTCCCGGTTTTCCGCAAGCTGCTGCCGGAGCGGCTCGGCCTTATCCCGTTCGGATGTAAGGATCGCCTTTACCTGCTCCTTCTGGGCCTCCGTCAGATTGAGTTTCTTTGCCATCCGGTCGATGCGCTTCCCGGGACCCATTGCCCTATGCTTGCCATGGAATCCCTTTTCAGGAACGGCGACCAGCCCGTCCCCCATGTCCCGGCAGATGCCGGACACGGTATCTCCCCGGGGCGATGTGAACTGGACCGTGTCCCCTTCGCTCAAGCCCGCACACGCGTCGATCGCCTCCTGCGGCGGGCCTTTCGGCTTTCCGTTGCCCCAATGACCGCCAAAAGCGAAACCCGCAGCCGGGACCATCGCCGCTAGTGCCATGATCACCGCCGTTTTCTTGATCGTTGCACCCATCTTTTTCATCGCGATCTCCTTTTCGTTCCGTGATTGACTTTCCCTTTCATGACCTAGTAAACCCGCCGAATGTGGAAGAAATGTGCAGGAAATGAGGAAATTCGCGAAGGAGTCGGGATAAGGCTGGTTTTCCCCGATTCCCCTGTGCTATTGGGAATTGTAGCGGTGGATTCCGACTCCGGGAGCAGCAATGAAGATCCGGATCCAATACAAGTTGTTTCTCGCCATGCTGGCGGTCGCCTGCGGCGTGGTCGTCTGCATGTTCCTGGTGATGCGGTGGAGCTTCCACCGCGGATTTCTCGACTACGTGAACAAGGCGGACCTGGAGCGCCTCGAGTCCCTCGCCGAGGTGCTCGAAGAGGCGTATGCCGGGGAGGGGTCCTGGAAATTCCTGCAAGACGACCCCCGGCGTTGGCGCCGGCTGCTTCGCGGCTCTCTGCCGGACCGGTTCCGGGAACCTCTTCCGCCGGGATCTCCAAACGACGACGCTCCCGAGGGGAGGGCATTTCCACCGCGGCGGCAAAGGCTACGCGGCGACACCCCGCCGCCGCATCCGCCCGGGCCGATGCGGCCGGAACCAGGCCACCATTTCGCGCGCAGGGTGGTGCTGCTGGACGGGGGGAAACAGGGCATCTTCGCCCCCCCCGACCTCCCGGAGAACCTGCCGCTCAGACCCCTGCTGCAAGGGGAAAAAACGGTGGGGTACCTGGGACTGCTCCCCCTGAAAATGCTCTCGGACGCCCGCCAGATGCGCTTTGTCAGGGAACAGAAACAGGCCTTTGCCCTCATTGCCCTGGCGATGGTCTTCCTGGCGGCCCTGGTGTCCATTCCCCTCGCGCAACGGATGGTCAAACGGATCCGGAACCTGGCGGAGGCCACGCACCGGCTGGCGTCCGGACGTTACGACACACGGGTTCCCGTGGAACCTTCCGACGAACTGGGCCTGCTCGCCCGGGACTTCAACACCCTGGCCCTGACCCTCGAGAAACACGAGCAGGCGCGCCGGCAGTGGATCGCCGACATCTCCCACGAGCTGCGAACGCCCCTGTCCATCCTTCGCGGCGAGATCGAGGCCATGCAGGACGGGATCCGCGCGGCCACCCCCGAGGCGATCGGCTCCCTGCACAGCGAGGTCATCCGATTGAGCCGGATGGTGAACGATCTCTACGATCTTTCCCTGTCCGACCTCGGAGCCCTGACGTACAGCAAAACGGAGGCCGATCTGGCCGAGGCGCTGGCCCAGGCGCTGGACCCGTTTCGCCCGGAATATGCCGACAGGGGAATCTCGCTGGAGACCGACCTTCCGACCGGCACGGCATTTCCCCTCTTCGCCGACTCCGAGAGGCTCCACCAGCTTTTTACCAACCTGCTGGAGAATTCCCTGAAATACACCGATCCCGGCGGGCGGCTTCGGGTCTTTTTCGAACGCAGCGACGGGACGGCAACGGTCCATTTCCAGGACTCGGGGCCCGGCGTTCCCGAGAGCGACATGGAAAAGCTCTTCGACCGGCTCTACCGGGTGGACAGCTCCCGCAACCGGGAGTCGGGCGGTGCGGGGCTTGGCCTTTCGATCTGCCGGAGCATCGTCGAGGCGCACGAAGGGACGATCGCCGCCTTCCCGTCTCCGCTCGGCGGCCTCTGGGTAAAGATCGAGTTTCCCATGAGGACATAGGCAAAGATGCGCGGGAAAATCCTGGTGGTCGAGGACGAGCCGAAGCTGGCCAACCTGTTGCGGGATTACCTGGAGCAGGCGGGATACGTTCCGCACTGCCTGGGAAACGGCCGGGAAGTCGTCCCCTGGGTTCGTGAGCAGGCCCCCGACCTGGTCCTGCTCGACCTGGTGCTGCCGGGCAAAGACGGGATGGAGATCTGCAAGGAGATCCGTTCCTTCTCCGTCGTCCCGATCATCATGGTGACCGCGCGGGTCGAGGAGATCGACCGGCTTCTCGGGCTGGAGCTGGGAGCCGACGACTACATCTGCAAGCCCTTCAGCCCCCGCGAGGTCGTCGCGCGCGTCAAGGCGGTGCTGCGCCGGGCAGGCGGACAACCGGCCCCCTCCGGGCACGGGCTATCGCTTGACAAGGACCGTTTCCAGGCGACGCTCCATGGCCGAAACCTGGATCTCACCGCCATCGAGTTCCAGCTGCTTCACATCCTGGCCGGGAACCCGGGCCGCATCTTTTCCCGAAGCCAGCTGATGGACCGGATCTACACGGACCAGCGCGTCGTCAGCGACCGCACGATCGACAGCCACGTGAAAAAACTGCGCAGAAAGATCGCGGCGGCCGCCCCGGACGAGGAATGGATCCATTCGCTGTACGGAGTGGGCTATAAGCTCGAGACCCCGTAGTCCTTCCCCACGACGTCACCCCTTCGGGCGGGCCGGTGGAAGGCGACAGGAAGGATTTCCCTAACGATGCAACGCCTTCATCGCCTGCTCGTGGTAGCGCGTCCCTTTGGCCGCTCCCGGAGGAAACGCGGCGTCGAGCCGGTCGATATCCTCCGGCGTCAGCACCACGTCCAGGGCCCCGGCGTTTTCCTCCAGGCGCTCTACCCGCTTGGTCCCCGGAATGGGGAAGATGTCCTCCCCGCGGGCGAGCAGCCAAGCCAGGGCAAGCTGGGCGGGCCGGCACTTCTTTTCGGCGGCGATCTTCTCGAGCCGCTCCACGAGGGACAGGTTGTGAGAAAGGTTTTCCTCCGCGTAACGGGGGTTGTTGCGCCGGTAGTCCCCTTCCTCCACGTCGTTTAACGATTTGATCTTCCCCCCGAAGATCCCCCTTCCCAATGGGCTGTACGCCACGAAACCGACCCCCAGCTCGCGGCAGGTCGGGAGCACCTCTTTCTCCGGGTCGCGCGTCCACAGGGAGTATTCCGTCTGAAGCGCCGCAATCGGGTGCGCCGCACATGCCCTGCGGATCGTCGCGGGTGCGGCCTCGGACAACCCCAGGTACCGCACCTTGCCCTGGCGCACGAGATCGGCCATGGCCCCGACCGTCTCCTCGATCGGCGTGTTCGGGTCGACCCGGTGCTGGTAATACAGATCGATGACGTCCACTCCCAGCCGTCGCAGGCTGGCCTCGCAGCAGGAGCGCACGTACTCGGGCTTGCCGTTGACGCCCAGCCAGCTTCCGTCCGCCCCCCGGACGTTTCCGAACTTCGTCGCCAGCACCGCCGTGTCCCTGCGGTCGCGGATCGCCTTCCCGACGAGATCCTCGTTGCGTCCCACCCCGTAGATATCGGCCGTATCGAGGAAGTTCATCCCCATCTCCAGGGCCCGGTGGATCGTCCGGATCGATTCCTTTTCGTCTCCCGTTCCGTAGAACTCCGACATCCCCATGCAGCCCAGGCCCATTCTGGACACCGTAAGTCCGCCGTTTCCCAGAGGTCTTTGGTTCATTTCCGGTCTCCCCTCTCCCCGATGGTTTCCATACTCACGTGAATATTATCCTTAATCGATCGATGGCGGGCATTGTCCGTCGGCTTCCTCGCAACGAAGATTCCGATCCTCCTATTGTTATCCGGTGGGTATACAGGAAAGAGCGCAAGGGGAATCGGGAAGTCGATCGAGAACATCGTTAAAGAATATTCCCGTCGTACAGCGTTACCGGCCTACCGGTTGAGCGCGGAACCCCTCCATCATGGCGATCGTTTTTCCGATCTTTTCGTCGCCGACTGCGAGCTCCAGAAGCATCAGCTCTTCGTCATACACATCTTGGGGTATATGATCCTTGATCTCCGGTTCCAGTACATGAAAGACCTTCAGGTGCAAGGCCTCTCCCGCCAGCGGGCCGGACCAGCTGGGGTCGCCCTCCATGACCGTCCGGGAGCCGACATCGAGGTATTGCTCGTTGGTGACACCCCACACCACGATCAGGTTCTCCGGGCCGTGTTCCTCCGCCGCCTTCTTGATCTCTTCTTGACTCGCCGAGTCAAGCGCCAGGGCGGCCGTTCAGACGAAACAGGCATCCCGGACCAGTATGACCCGCGCCCCGGCGGCCTCCAGGCACCTTTGCAGCGACTCGGCCTTGATCTCCTGGCCGTCCCCGAAGGCGATCACTTTTTTCCCATCAAGCATTGCTTTTCTCCTCTGCCCGACTCGGATTTTCTCCCAGCACGAAGGACAGACCGTCCGACAAGTTCGTCATCCGGGTAAGGAACGGGCTCCCTTTCGCTACTATCATGATACGCTTTTTCTTTCCTTCCCGTATTTCCCGGATTCCGTGCGCGATATAGGGGACGCCGGCGGGGATGTGCCCCTGCGTCGGGGCAAAACCGATCAGCCCGCGTTTTTCGATGAATTCGTTCATCTGGGACTTTTCGATTTCTTTCTGCTGAACGGCCAACGCCGCAATCAGCCGGTAGTTCTTCAGGGGAATGTCGTCCTGGCCGATCGGCAGGGTAATCTCCGGATTCTGCAGCTCGGTGGCGTAGCGGTCGATGTCCGTCAGTTTCAATCCGTGGGCTTTCAGCGGTTCCAGAATCAGGCTTTCCTGGATGCGCTGCTGCGACCCGCCCGCACCGATCGGGTATTTCCCCAGCAGGTCGAGTCGAAGGACGGGGGAAACCCCGTCGTCTTCGGTCACCAGGAAGGCCACTCCCCCGATCACGTCTTCCAGAACCGGCATCTCTTTCTCGAGATGCCCCTGGAATTTCATCCCCAGCTTGGCGAGCGACCCCCCGGCCACGACGGCCACCTTTTTGAACAACCCAGCCTTGACCAGAGCGGCCGCGTGCAGAATGCCGTAATGAGGGCCGACGCAGAACGATTTGACGTCGCAGGAGGTGGCGTTGCGGCACCCGGCCATTTCGCCGATGGCACGGGCCAGGTTGCCGCCGCCCCGCTGATACCGGTCGCCGGCGGCCTCTTCCGAACAGCTGATGATGAAATCGATCTCCGACGCGTCGCATTTCGAGCCGTCGAGCATATGCCGGAGAGCCAGAAACGCCGACGCCTTGGTCATCAGATTCTCCATCAGCACGAGGGCTGCAAGCGATTCGTCCTCGTCATGATGCCTCTGAAAACAGCCGATCAGCGCATCCTGATGGTAGAGAGGCAACGAATGGTCCTGGTCTATTTTCTTCCGGATTTCCTCTATGCTTTTGCCATGGCGCAGTTTCGCAAGCAGATCGTCCGATCGGCACAGGGGGTGATCGGTGATCGCCGGCAAAACGACTTCACTTAAAAACCGGGTTTCCAGCCAGACCAGGTCATAGGAGGATTCGTCCGTCGCCACTTTCAGGAGAGCGTAGAACTGCTCCTGGGGCATGACCTCCCCGAACGGTCCGGTTTGGCCGAACGCGCCATCACTATTTACGAGATGCCGGAACCACGGCTTTTCCTGCGATCGAAGCGTGTCCGGCTCCATATTCCCGATGAAGACCTGATTGGGAGCGTAGCGCACGGCTTCCTCGAAGGTTCGTAAACGGGCCTTTATTTTTCCCTCGAGATCCGGGTGCTTCTTTATTTCTCTGGATGGCTTGGAGCCGTGACGGACGAAATCGGGAAGGTGGACGAGGATATTGGCGCATGTCTGGATGATGACATGGCTTGCATTCACATCAGTTCTCCAGGATATCGTTCAATCCGTCTTCGATCCGTTTTTCGGTCGAGTCGTCGAATCCGTCGAGCCGGAGAACGTTTTGTCCGCCCTTGAAAAACAGAAGCGCCGGGACGCCCACGATCTTGAACCGGGCGCAAAGACCCTGGTTGTCCCAGGCGTTGACCTTGACGACCTTGACGTTCGGGAATTTTTTCGCTGCCCGCGTAAGGACCGGAACGAGGGCTTTGCAGGGGGCGCACGGAGGAGTGAAAAAGTCCACGAGAACGGGAATCCCCGACTCCATCACCTCCCTCTCGAAATCCTTCTCGCCGACTTCGACGAGATGCTCTCCCGGACTCATCTGGAACCACCCCCGTCTTTTGTCGGCGTCATGAAAAAACGGTCTGCTCTTCGATGGGCGTCTGGAGCGCGTCAAGCGCTTTCTTCAACAGGTTCTGCCGCAGTTCCTGCTCCTCCGCCGCTGGAAGTTTGGGGTTTCCCAGCGGATGGGGTATGGCGACGGACGGAACGATCCGGTTGGCGCCCACGGTCTGGGATATGGTGATGATGGAACAGACGTGAGCCACCGGAATCCCCGCCCTCTCGATCTCTTTTGCCATCGTTGCCCCGCAACGAGTGCAGGTTCCTCAAGTGGAAGTGAGGATGACGGCCTGGACTCCGTCACGGATCAGTTCGACCGCAATCTCTTTCGCGAATTTCTGGGCGTTGTCCACCGAGGTCCCGTTTCCCACGGTGGCGTAATACCACGGATGCACCTTGAACCCCATCGCCTTTTCCAGCTTCCTCATCATGTCGATGGGAAGCACCCGGTTGGGATCCTCGTTGGCATAGGTGTTGTCATATCCGCCGTGAGCGGACTGATGGGTTTTGGTCTTAAGCGTCGTAAGCCCTTCCAGGGAATATTTCCCGTACTTGGAAGCACTCGAGCTTTCGATATGGTCCGGATTTCCCGTGGGCACGATGCCGCCGGAAGTGACCAGGGCGATGGTCACTCCTTTGAGGTCGGTGAGGGCCGGTTGCGGCTCGACGCGGTCGAAAAAGGGGATCGGATATTCGGTTTCGAACGGCTCCCCGCTGATCTTCCGAAGAAGCATGTCGAGTGCGCGCCGGTATGCCGGCTCTTCATGGAAATAATTCTGTCTTATGCCTTGCTCGAAGCACCCTTCGGCCTTGGGGGACTCGATCTTCTCCCCGCGCAGCCTTTTGACGCCGAGCCGGACCATTTTCCGGACCGCATCGTCCATGCCGGAAACGGTGCTGGCGGATTCGACGATCAGAACCGCCTTTCTGTATTGATCCAGGCCAGGGTTCTCTTTATACATTGCGGTGATGGCAGGAATGCCCAGCGGTTCCAGGGCCTGGCAGATCGCGCCGCAGGCCATCCCGTATCGCCCGGCATTGAACGCCGGCCCGGCAACGACCAGATCCGGATGGTATCCCCGGATCACGGGAATCTGGTCCCGAAGAACGTTTTCCTGGTTGTCGGCGAAATAGCTGTCGCCGCAGACGACCGTGGCGACGATTTCGACATCCGCATTCTCCTCGCGGAACAGTTTCTCAAAAAGGCGGCCGGGTCCTTGCGGACCCTGGATCGTGAAGGCTTCGATGTCCGCCTTCTCTTCGCCGCCCACGCCCCCGAAGAACTGATTCACATAATGGACGATCCGATACTTTTTGTTTCGGGAGGCCTCGGTCATCTACTTCATCCTCGAGGAGATTCTTTCGAATCCCAGCTGGTTGGTAGACCCGATGAGCGCCTGCAGCTCGATGGCGACGCTGCCGTCCGGAAGAAGGCATTTGCTGGAGCCGCCGGCCAGTTCCGTGATGACGCGGTCGTCGCCGATGACCTTTTCCAACGGCGGGAGAACGACCACTTCGTTGGCGTTTCCGGTGGACACGATGGCGTCGGCTTTCGGGTGGGTGTCGGTCAGGGATTGCGAGGCGCCGTCCTGTCCCGCAAACTCGTCGGTGAGCAGGACCGTCTTGATGCCGTGCGTCTCGATCTTGGAGCAGTTCATCATGAGATCGGCGTCGGGATTGCCGAAACCCTCCTTGGAAACGATGACGCCGTCAGGAGAGAGCGACGCGATCAGTTCGGCCGCCAGCGTGGACGACCGCTGTTTATCGCCCAGGGTGACGTTTTCGTTGGTGATGACGCAGCCGGCGAAGTCCCAGTCCGTTCCGTGTCTCCGCAGGAGCTCGAGGATGATGGGATTGTTCTGTTGATGATACGTCGTGTTCTTGTCGCAGGCCGAGACGCAATTTCCGGAGACAATGGCGCCGAACAGCACTTCCGTCGGCACGATTCGTCTGGGCAGCATCGTTTTGACATCCACCCCGCAATAGTACGTGTCGTGCAGAAGGCCCTGGGTTTGGAGCATGTACAGGTAGGCGATTCGGGGCAACCCGCTTCGTCCGGCGCTTTTTGGGGAGCCGGGGGAGCCCGGATATTCCGGATTGATCAGGGTTTCACGGCTGCCTGCGGGAAGCGGATGGTTCAAAACAGACCGGGCGATGTAGTCGGAAGCCTTGAAACCGGCCATTCGGACCGTTTTTTCGTGTTCGTGTCGATCCGTCCCCTTTTTCACGGTGATGTCCAGCACCAGGTGGTGCTTCCGGGAAAAGAGCGAGTATCGGGCGCCCGGACCGGACATGTCGATCAACCCTTCCTGGAAGCCCACGATCGATCCCACGGTGGTCACGACCATCCCGGACAGCGACACGATCTCCCCGGAAAGTATCCCGTTGGCGTCCGGATCCCACGCGGAAAGCACTCCGGGAAAAACCGGATAATCCGGGATCAGACTCATGCGGGGTTCGATGACATCCTTGACAGGAATGATCCGAACCGATTCCCCGGGACGGGCAATCGCCAACTTGACATCCACGATGTTGGGATCGGATTGCAGCAGGCTGGTTAACTCCTCAATATGTATGAACAATTTCCCACCTTCCAGCCGGGTGGGGGAGGAAAAACCGAGGTCCGAGACGGTGATTTTATTCCACTGATGCGTTACAGGCTGCACACCCTCTTTAGGTTTCGCATAGGACATATCTTCCTCCTAAAGGGCGGGCTGATTTTCAATTATTCGGTTTCGGGAACTATACCTTTATCATAACCGAAGTCAACCCATTTTGGGGGATCGGCAATCAACCTCCGAGATAGGCTTTCTTTACACGGGGATTGGCTTGAAGTTCCTCGGACCTGCCCTCGAGCACGACCCTGCCGTTCTCCAGAACGTACCCTCGACCGGCGAATTGAAGCGCCATCCGGGCGTTCTGCTCGACGACCAGAATGGAGGTTCCTTCCCGATTGATTTCCTTGAGCGAGTCGAACACGCTTATCATCAGCAGGGGGGCCAATCCCATGGAGGGCTCATCCAGGAGCATGATCTTCCTGCCGCTCATGAATGCCCGCCCGACGGCCAGCATCTGCTGCTCGCCGCCGGAAAGCGTTCCGGCTTTCTGATGTTGCCGCTCGGAAAGCCGCGGGAAGATCGAGAATACCCGGTCCCGGTCGTTCGCGATCGCCTTGCCGTCCCTCCGGGCGAACGTGGCGAGCCGAAGATTTTCCATGACCGTCAGGTTGTCGAACAGGCGTCTTCCTTCGGGGACATGGGAGATGCCGAGCTTGCTGACCACTTTGTCCGGAGGGTATTGGAGCAAGTCCCGTCCCAGGAAGGTCATTTTCGTCCCCGCCTCGACCGGGACGAGGCGGGAAATCGCCCGCAGGGTGGTGCTCTTCCCCGCTCCGTTGGCGCCAATGATGCACACGATCTCCCCCTCGTCGATCCGGAACGATATCCCGTGAAGGGCCTTGATTTTCTCGTAGGAAACCCCCAGGTTATCCACCGACAACAGCATCAGGTCGCCCTCTCCTTGCCCAGGTAGGCATCGATGACCCGGGGATTGTTCTGAATCTCTTCGGGCGTGCCCTCCGCGATGACGGCGCCGAAGTCAAGGGTCTGGATGATGCCGCACAGCTCCATGACCACCTTCATCCGATGTTCGATGAGGAGAATCGACAGCCCCAGCTCGCCGTGGACCCGGCGGATGATCTCCATGATCTGCGCCAGCTCTTCCGGGTTCATGCCCGCCGTCGGCTCGTCCAGGAGCAGGATCCTGGGTTCCGTCGCCAGCGCCCGGGCCATCTCCACCCTTCTCTGGGCGCCGTACGGCAGGTTGAGGACGACCTGATCCGCGAGATGGCGGATCCCCATCATCTCCAGGAGGCGACCCGCTTTCTCTTCGATCTCGGCTTCTTCCCGGTGGTGCCCGGGTGTTCCGAAGAATGCCGCGAACAATCCGTACCGGATCTTCGAGTAGTGGGCCAGCTTCACGTGCTCGATGACGGTCATGTGTCGCCACAGCAGAAGGTTCTGAAAGGTCCTGCTGACACCGAGGGAGGCGATCCGGTGAGACGGAAGGCCGTTTATCTTCTTGCCGTCCAGGAGGATGTCCCCTTCCGTGGGCTGGTAGATGCCGGTAATGAGGTTGAAGATGGTGGTCTTTCCCGCCCCGTTCGGCCCGATAAGCCCCCGGATCTGGCCGGATCCCGCCTCCAGGTTGTAGTCCCGCACGGCGCGCAATCCGCCGAAGTCATGAGACATGTTGCGAACCTGGAGAAACGGCGCCGTCATGCCTCTCCCTCCGTATCCCGCTTCGGCTGGAGAAGGGCCGTGACGTTGAGATCCTTGAACGCGATCAGGCCCGTCGGGCGATAGATCATCACGATGATGAGCAGGAGCGGAATGATGATCCACTTGAAAATCTCCAACGGGCGCAGGGCTTCCCCGAGAAGATTGATGCTGACGGCGCCGACGATCGATCCGTACACGGAGTTCAACCCCCCGAAGTAGACCATGGCCAGAACCTCCGCGAGTTTCTGGATCCCGAAGGTCGACGGGTTCACGTACCGCAGCACATGCGCGAAAAGCCCGCCTGCCACGCCGGCCCAGAAGGCCGCGAAGAGAAACGCCACGATCTTGGTCCGCCGGGTGTTCACCGTCATGGCCCCGGCCGCCATTTCGTTGTCGCGCACCGCGTTGAGGGCCTTTCCGACCGTCGAGCGCACGAAATTGTTGATGCTCCACACGCACAGGACGGTCCAGAGAAAGACCGTGGGCAGGGTTGCCCAATCCGGCTGTCCGCTCAGGCCACGAGGGCCCCGTACGAACTCCAGGTTCTCGATCAGGCTCTTGACGATGAACAGAAACGCCAGGGAGATGATGGCCAGGTAATCGCCTCTCGTTCGAAAGGAGGGGATCGCGACGGCCAGTGCACCGAACGATGCCAGGAATCCGCCCAGGATCAAGGCGACCGGGAACAGGAAAGGCCCCAGGGCCGGCGGGAGGAATACGGCCCCGAAAAACTTATCGTTGACGAACAGGCCCACGGTGAACACCGATGCGCAGTACGCGCCGATGGCCATGAACCCCGGGTGGGAACACGAGAACTCGCCCATGTAGCCGTTGACCACATTCAGGCTCAAGGTGACCATCACGGCGATCAGGGTAAGCTTGAGCACGAGGACACGGTAATCGCTGATTCCCGCCCAGATATGCAGGGCCGCGTACAGCAGGCCAAGATGAACGGCGACAGGGACCGCCATCGGGAGCCGGACTAGCCATGCTGCGAGCCGGTTCGCCGCGGAAGTGCCAACCCGTGTCACGATGGCTGTCGGCACCGCGTAGATCAACAGGATGTACAGAACCGTGCTGGGGATCAGGGCGGGTTTTTTCAGCATGATGACGAAACCGAACAGGACCGGTACTTTCGCAAGACCCAGGGCCAGCGCGAGGGGAGCGCCCGCGAGGCGTTCCAGCGTGACCGCGACCAGGACGCCGGCAAGCCAGCCAAGGAGAGGAACCCGGGAAAACGGCGTCCGGAAATACCGACTCAACGGCCTCCCCCGCTCCGACCTCGTCCCGCGTTCTCTTTCCATGTCACCCGGCGCCTGGATGCACTAGAGCCTCAACCGTGCGCTGTACGGCTCCCCGAAAAAGCCGTGAGGCCGAACCGTCAGGATCAAAAGAATGATGGAGTACGCGATCAGGTCGCGAAGCGTCGAGGGGAAGATCGTGGCCACGAAGATTTCGGTGAACCCCAGCAGGAAGCCGGCGAGCGTGGCTCCCATGACCGAGCCTCTGCCTCCCAGGATGGCGGCCACGAACGCCTTCCAGCCGATGAGAATGCCCATGTACGGGTCCAATACCGGGTAGGCGACGCCGAAGAGGATCCCCGCGGCGGCCGCCAGCGCGGACCCGATCGCGAACGTGAGGGCGGCCATGGTGTTGAGCGGCACCCCCATCAGGGGCACGACTGCGAAGTCGAAGGCCATCGCCCGCATGGCCATCCCCCACTTCGTCCTGCGGACGAACTGGTGCAGGGCAAGAGCCAAGAGCAGCGACACGACGACGATCATGATCTTCTTGTTGGTGACGTATACGCCACCCACGTTGTAGGTCACGGTATCGAACAGGGAAGGGAAGCTGATCCTCCGTGCTCCCAGAAGGGCCAGGTTGCCGGTCTCCAAAATGATGCCGATCATCAGGCCCGTGATCGCGGCCGAGGCCCGGGGGGCGTCCCGCAGGGGCCGATACCCTACCCGCTCGACGATCATGCCGACGAACGAGGTCAGGAACATGGAGAAGAGGATGGTCAATGCCAGGATCAGCCAGTTGGGCATGGCGAGGAAGCCCGAGGAAGCAAGGGCGATGAGGCCCATGGAAACGCCGAAGCCGATGTACGACCCGACCATGAAGATGTCGCCGTGCGCGAAGTTGAAGAGCATGAGGATGCTGTACACCATGGAGTATCCCAGCGCGATCAGGGCGTAGAAACTCCCCCTCTGGAGGGCGTTGACCAGGTTCTGGAGGAAAATGACCATCGGTTCGATGCCTGCGCTTTCAACAAAGGCGGGCCAGGACCATACGTCCCGAGCCCGCCTTTCCGTCAAAACGAATTTACGTCATCGTGCGGGGTCGATCGCGAAAATCGCCTCTCCTGCACCGGCTGTCTTTACGGACAGGCGGACTTGTAGAACTCGAACTCGCCCTTGTCGCTGATCCGGACGATGACCGCGCACTTGCTCGGGTCGCCTCCCCCGGTAAACGTCATATCGCCGGTGATCCCCTTGAAATTCTTGATCCGGCTCATCGCGGAGCGGACGTTGTCCCGGTCCTTCTTCAGGTCTCCCGTGATCCCGCCGGTGCCCTCGATCGCCTTCTGGA
>DATHRT010000063.1:0-9231 GCA_035464915.1 Candidatus Limnocylindria bacterium | reverse complement strand
GACGAGCACCGTGGGGCCCTCTCCTTTCTTCGACCGCCAGACCGAACATCCTACCAGTTTCAGTCCGGAAAGAATCCCTTCCTCAAAGTGGATCTCCACATCCGCAAGCTTCGATTCCGGTGCAGCTCCTTGATTCAACAGGTAATGCATCCGCATGGCCGAACCTCCTTCGGTTAAGTAGTTGGCCGTATGCGGGGCAAGTCGCGTGCCATCGACGGAGCGCAAGCCCCGGGCGAACCGCTGTTCCGCAAACGGGGGCGAACGCGGCGTATGTCTATCATCCGGGAGGGCGCAAACCGGCTCCGCTACCTCGGAGGGGGGACCCGGGGCGATGCGGGGGGGGGTCCGCAGAGCGGCCTGTTTCGCTAAGGAAGAACTTGCGTCGAGCGGAGCCGGCAGCGAGCGGGCGAAGGTCGCAAGCGTAGCCGAGGGGACCCTCCGGCCTCCTGAGATCCGTTACTGAAGAGGCCGAGCACCGAGAGGGTCGATGCGCCGCGCCCGGCGAGGCGCCCGACCGAGGAGTACCCGCCGCGGTACGGTGAGGGCGGGCAACGAAGCCGGAGCGGATGCAGCGGCCCTCGAATGCCGGGATCTGAGGGAATGGATCTCTGGAGGCCGGCGAACCAGGGTCCCCAGGGCACCGCGCGCACGGGAGAAAGAGTTCTTAGGAACGTCCCTGTTCTTGGGTCAGACCATGAGGTTGTAGGGATCGACGTCGGCCTCCATCCGGACGCCGGCCTTCTTCGCGACGTCGCGCAGGGGACGAAGGAGTTCCGGAAAGAAATCGCCCACCGGGAACCGCGGAGACATCTTCAGGAGGATCTGGTACCGGTACTTTTTCTTGACAAACGCGATGGGAGACGGAGCGGGGCCCAGTATCCGGATCCCGGCCTCCGAAAGCGGCCGGGAAAGCGCTTCCGCCACGTCTTCGGCCGCCGACTGCACCCGTTCGAGCTTCGGCCCCCAGAACCGTAGCAGGAGCATCCGCCCGAACGGCGGGTAGCCAAGCGCCTCCCGTTCGGCAAGTTCGGCCTCCATGAAGCCGTGGAAGTCGTGCTCGGCAGCCTTCCGGATGCAGACGTGGTCCGGCGAGAGGGTTTGGATGATCACCGATCCGGGCTTGTCACCCCGGCCCGCGCGCCCCGACACCTGGGTCAGGATCTGGAAGGTCCGCTCCGCCGACCGGAAATCCGGAAAGGAGAGGGACTGGTCGGCGAGAAGCACCCCTACGAAGGTCACCTCGGGGAAGTCGTGTCCCTTGGCGATGATCTGGGTGCCCACGAGGATGTCCACTTCCCCGCCCTGCATCCGGGAGAGCACCTCCTCGTAGGATCCCCTCTTCCTGCCGAGGTCGGAGTCGAGTCGCGCAACCCGTGCCTCCTTCCATCGTTTGGCGGACCAAGCGACGAGACGCTCCGTGCCGATCCCTACCTGCGCCACCTTGTGCCCGTCGCAGGCCCCGCACCGCTCGGGAGGGGTCTGCTTCGCGCTGCAGTAGTGGCACAGAAGCACCCCGTCCTGCTTATGGAAGGTGAGCGCCACCTGGCAGTTCCGGCACTGGACTGTCGTCCCGCAGTCCAGGCAGGTAAGCGCGGGGGCGTACCCGCGCCGGTTGAGGAACAGCATTACCTTCTCTCCCCGGGAGAGCGTCTCCTCGACCGCTTCCTCGAGCGCGAGAGAGAAATACCGGTCTGCTCCCCGGCGCGCGGACTGGCCTTTGAGGTCCACGACGGTGATTTCGGGGAGGTGCCTGGCCCCGATCCGTTCCGGAAGGGAAAGAAGGGTCGCTTCCCCCGTCCGGGCAAGGCGGATGGCTTCCGCGGAGGGCGTGGCTGAGCCCAGGAGGACGACGGCCCCCTCCATCCTCGCGCGCATCAAGGCAAGGTCCCGCGCCTGGTAGCGGATCCCCTCCTCCTGCTTGTAGGCCGAGTCGTGCTCCTCGTCGACGATGAACAGCCCCGGGGTCGAAAAGGGCGAGAACACGGCGGAGCGGGCCCCGATGCTGAGGAAGACCTCCCCTCTCCGGATCCTGCGCCACTGGAGCGCACGGTCGGCCCGGGTGAGCCCGCTGTGCAGGACCGCCGCTGCCTCCCCGAAGCGGGCGCGGACCCGGCCGAGCAGCTGTGGTGTGAGGGCGATCTCGGGTACCAGGTACACCGCCTGCCTCCCGGTGAGCCGGGCCTGTTCGATCGCTCTCAGGTACACCTCGGTCTTCCCCGACCCGGTGATCCCGTGAAGGACGAAGGCGGCGAACCCGCCGGACGCGAGGGCGACGCCGGTTTTCGCGAGGGCCGCCTCCTGGTGGGACGTGGGAACGATCGCCCCGGAACTGTCCGAAAGATGAGGCGCGGAAAGCGCGGGAGATTTCTCCCGCACCGAGGCGGCGAGAATCCCCTTCGCGGCAAGTCTCCGGGCAACATCCCCACCACCGGGAACAAGCGCCGATAGCTCCAGCGCGGAGATCTCCCCCGCCTCGAGGACGGCCGTGTATACCCTGCGCTGTTTGGGCGTTACCGCCGCGTCCGGGGAACCGTCGGCCGCGTGATAGATCGTTTCCGTCCTCGGGGACGACGGAGCCTCCCGCCGCGGCAGCCCCCCGGGGAGAGCGGCCCGCAGCATTTCGCCCATGGGGGCCAGGCACTCGCGCGCGGCGGCCGAAAGAAACGCGAGGTGGGCGGAAGATATGTACGGCTCGTCGTCCAGAAACGAGAGAACCTCGCGGGCCTCACGCCCCCCCAGGGACGTGCCGTCCGTAAGCGCCGTGATCAGCCCGGTGACCTTCCGGCGACCGAAAGGGACCAGCACACGGACGCCGACCCGGGCACGCGTTTCCTGTCCCGAAGGGACGCGGTAGGTGAACGGGTGGTCGATCGGAAGCGGCACCGCCACTTCCACGAACACGAGGGATGCGGCCGACGGATACATTACCCCCAAGATTCTACCGGAGGACCGATCAACGGGTAAGTGCCGGATGCCGCTCCGGCAGGAAGGGCAAGCGCAGACTTGCGGGTGTTTCGCAAGTCGAGCGACGAAGCGAGGAGCCCCCTCCGAGGATGCGGACGCCGATCCCCATTTCCCCACGTGTGTAGCATGCGGCGCTGCGGACGCGGCAAACGGATCGCTCCTGATAAAAAAACGGAAAAGTGTGTTCGTTCCTCTACCGATAAGAGAAACAGATGAACGGAAGGGAAAAACAAAGATGGTGGAGGAGAAGGGGATTGAACCCTCGACCCCCACGTTGCGAACGTGGTGCTCTCCCAACTGAGCTACTCCCCCACCTTGAGGGACATTATACTCTCCCTGCTGTTTCTCCCTGTGAAAAAAAATTATTTTTGCTATCCGCGAACATGGGCGGAAAGAAAAACGGCACTCGCGTCGTGGGCCCTGCGGCGCAAACCCGCGCGCATGCTGGTTACACACGTATAGAAAACCCATCCGTTACATTTGAGGCAGGATTTCAAGAGAACGAATACCTGTTGATATTCACGCGGATTCCTATTGACATGCGAAGTTCGGTTTCTTACCATTTGGATAGATTTACTAAACGTGAGGTTTAAAATAAAGTGCCATGATCGATATCGGGGCAAGGATCAAACATCTTCGGCAGATCAACGGCCTCTCCCAGGCTGATCTCGCCGAGCGTGCGGACCTCACGAAGGGAACGATTTCCCAGATCGAGCGGAATCTGACATCCCCGTCGGTCACGAACCTCCTCGAGATCCTTTCGGCGCTGAGCGAAACGCCCTATTCCTTTTTCGCCGAGGACGACGAGGAGAAGGTACTCTTCCGCCGAACCGATTCCCTTCCTTCCGACGTCACGGGATACCAATCCTTCGATACCCTCCTTCCCAAGAGCCGCTACCGGACCATCGTGGCGTACCGCGCCATGATCCGGTCGGGGAGAGAAGCGCTGCCCGAGCCCGCGCACGCGGGGGAGAACTACGTGTTCGTCCTCTCCGGCAGGCTGGGTCTCCGCCTGGGAAAAATGAACTACATCGCCCGGAAGGGCGAAAGCCTGTACTTCCAAGCGGAGCAGGAGTACGCGTTCTCGAATAAGGGAAAACTCCCCGTCGACTTCCTCTGGGTCAAGGCGAGCGGACGGTGAATCCCCGGATGAAACACGGCAGACAATCCCTGACGGGAAAAGAGACAAGGAGGCATATGAAGAGGAACCGAAGTGACGATTCGGTATCCCTGCGCAACCAAGCGAGCGACACCAACCCCGTCGGCCTTCCCTGGTCCCAGGTGACGAGGGAAGAGTGGAACGATTATCAATGGCAACTTTCTCATCGCATCACCTCCATCGGGGACTTGTCCGGACTTCGCTACTTCCCCCGCGAGGAGGCGGAGCTCCTTACGCGCGTGACCGCCGCCTACCATCTGTCGATCACTCCCTACTATCTGTCGCTCATCCGGCTCGACGATCCCGACGATCCGATCGCACGGCAGGCGATCCCTTCCCCGGACGAGTACTACGGGAGGGAGGTGGGGGAGGACGATCCGCTCGAGGAGGAGAAGGACATGCCGGTCCCCGGGCTCACCCACCGCTACCCGGACCGGTGCCTGATGGTGGTGACGAATTTCTGCTCCATGTATTGCCGCCACTGCACGCGGAAGAGGATCTGGCCCCTCGGGGAAGCCGCGAAGACGGAATTCGAGTTGAACAAGATGTTCGGGTACATACGGCGACACGAGGAGATCCGCGACGTCATCGTATCGGGGGGCGACCCACTCACGCTCCCCACGCCGCGGATCGAGTTCATCCTCAAGGGGCTGCGGCGGATACCGCACGTCGAGATCATCCGGATCGGTACCCGCGTGCCGGTGGTTCTCCCCATGCGGATCGACGACGAGCTTTGCGGTGTTCTGGAAAAGTACGGACCGATCTGGGTGAACACCCAGTTCAATCATCCCCGGGAGATCACCCCCGATGCGGAAAGGGCCTGCGACCGCCTCCTTCGGTCCGGAATCCCCGTGAACAACCAGTCGGTGCTTCTGAAGGGCGTCAACGACCACCCCGAGATCATCCGCACGCTCAACATGCGGCTCGTCAAGGCAAAGATCCGCCCCTACTACCTGTTTCAGTGCGACATGGTGCGTGGGCTGGAGCATTTCCGCACCCGGTTGTCCAAGGGGATCGAGATCATGGAGGCGCTCAGGGGGCACACGTCGGGGCTCGCCATCCCGTCCTACGTGGTCGACGTCCCCGGCGGCGGCGGGAAAATCCCGCTCATGCCCAACTACCTCCTCGCCATGGGCGAGCAGCGGACGATCCTCCGCAACTACGAGGGGATCATCGTCAGCTACGAGGAACCGCGGGACGACGGCCGCTCCTCCGCCCAGCCCGAGACGGACCTGCCGGCCTCCCGGCCGGACGTCTACCGCCTCATGACGGGGGAGGTCAAGGCGCTGATTCCCGCCGGAAACGAGCGGATGGCCAAGAGAAGGAGACGGTGCGAGTCGGGCTCTCCTACAACGTAAAACCGGCCGACCATCCCCCCCACCTGCCGGCGGACGCCTTCGAGGAGTACGACTCCGAGGCGACCGTCGACCATCTGTGCCACGCGCTCGCCTCGCTGGGACATGAGGTGTTCCGCCTGGGCGCCGGTTCCGGAATCATCGACGCCCTCCGGGAAATGCGCCCGGACTTCGTCTTCAACATCGCCGAGGGGGAGGGGGGCCGCTGCCGCGAGGCCCATGTCCCGGCCCTGCTCGAGATGCTCGGCATCCCCTACCTCGGGTCGGACCCCTTGACCCTCTGTGTCACTCTCGACAAGGCGGTGGCCAAGAGGCTGGTCTCTTCGGAGGGATTTCCCACGCCGAGGTTCCGCACGTTCCGGTCGGAGGACGAGGTCGACGAGCTGGGCTTCGCGTACCCGGTCATCGTCAAACCCGCGTACGAAGGGTCGAGCAAGGGCGTGCGTCTCGCCTCCCGGGCCTCCTCGCCTGCCGAAGTGCGGAGAATGGTCTCGTTCGTGACCGGGGAATATTCCCAGGACGCAATCGTCGAGGAGTTCATCCCCGGCCCCGAAGTCACGGTGGGGCTGGTCGGCAACGGGAATCCCAGGGTGGTAGGCATCATGGAAATCATTCCGAAACGGGTCCCCCACGAGGAGTTCGTCTATTCCCTCGAGGTAAAGCGCGACTGGGAAAACCAGGTCGAATACCGGTGTCCCCCCTCTTTCCCGCCGGAGACCGTCGCCGAGATCGAACGGTGCGCCGTTGGGATCTACCGTCTCCTCGGCTGCCGGGACTTCTCCCGGATCGATTTCCGGCTCGACGGGAACCGGGTCCCCCAGTTCATCGAATGCAACCCCCTTCCCGGGCTTTCCCCCGGGTACGGCGACCTTCCGATCATGGCCGGGAAGATGGGAGTCCCCTACGTCGAACTCATCTCCGAAATCCTCTCCCACGCCATGAGCCGCTGGGAGATGAGGGACCGGTGATGGCGGAACTGTCCCCCAAGCGCGTCGCGGTTCTCTACACCCCCGTGGAGGACACCCTCCAGGAGATCGAGGGACCGATGCGGATCGAGATGGACCTTGCGGTGAGCGCGCGCGAGGTCACGGAGGCCCTCGCCTCCCGAGGACACATCTCCCGGTGCGTTGTCTTCGATACGGATCCCGCAGCGCTGGCTGGCTCGCTGCGAACGTTCGAGGCCGAGGCGGTATTCAATCTTTCCGAGTGCCCGCTCAACTCTGCGCAGAAGGAACCGCACGGCGCCGCTTACCTGGAACTGCTTCGGCTACCCTATACCGGCAACGGGCCGCTTTCCCTCTCGGTATGCAACGACAAGGCGCTCACCAAGCACATCCTGTCCTCGTACGGCATCCCCACGCCTTCCTTTCGTCTGTACACGGAGGTTCCCCGGGGGCGTTCGGGGCTGCGCTTCCCGGTCATCGTCAAACCCTCCAGGGAAGACGGTTCCGCGGGGATCTCCGAGGAGAGCGTGGTCGAGGACGAGGCAGGGCTGAGAAAACAGGTCGCCCACGTGATCGAGAAATACGGCCAGGAAGCGCTGGTGGAAGAGTACATCGGGGGGCGGGAGTTCAACGTGGGGGTGCTCGGGAACGGCACCGTTGAGGAGCCGTACCGTCCCCTTCCCCCCGCCGAACTCGTGTACCGGAACCCGAAGTGGCGCGTCTGCTCCTTCGAGTCGAAATGGGATGCGAACCACCCGGCGTACGACGAGATCGCCCCCGAATGCCCGGCAAGGATCCCGGACACCCTTCGCAGCCGGCTGGCCCGGCTGGCGCTCGCGTCGGCGAACGCGTTCGGGCTGTGCGGTTACGCCCGCGTCGACTTCCGCATGAACGGAAACGGGAAGATGTTCGCGCTCGAGGTGAACCCGAACCCCGACATCTCGAGAAACGCCGGCCTGGCCCATGCTGCCCGTGCGGCCGGCTTCTCCTACGAGGCGCTCGTCCAGGAAATCCTGCGCCTGGGGATTACCCGCGGGGCGCGATGACGGATCTCCGCAGGATCAAGGCGGAAGACCGGGAGGCGATCCGGAGACTGGTCGAGGGAACGGGAGCGTTCAAGCGGAATGAGGTCGACGTGGCGATCGAGCTGGTCGACATCGCGCTCACGCAGCCGGGGCAGGACGATTACCATCCGTTCGTCCTGGTCGAGGACGACGGAACCATCGCCGCGTACGCCTGCTTCGGCAAGAACGAGATGACAGCCGCCACCTTCGATCTGTACTGGCTTGCTACCCGCGCCGACCGTCAGGGAAAGGGGTACGGGCGAAGGATCGTGTCCTTCGTCGAGGAGGAGATCCGGCGGCGGGGAGGCCGGCTCCTTGTGATCGAGACGTCGTCTCAGGAGTCTTACGGCGATACGCGGGCGTTCTATGAGAAGATCGGCTACACCCTCGCCGCGCGGCTCCCGGACTACTACGACGAAGGCGACGACAAGCTGATCTACATGAAACCCCTGAAATAGAATCTATCCGGGGAAAAGCCCGAAAATCCTGTCGATCATCGACTTGTCCATCTTCGCCACGGCATCGAGCTCCCCGAGATCCAGCCAGACGCCCTCACACCCCGGACATTTGTCCATCCGGACGCTCTTGTAGTCGACCTCGATCAGGTCCATGCCGCACTTGGGGCACTTCATGTAATGGAGATCTCGAAGCCGCTTCTTCTCCTCCCCTGCCAGGCTTTGCCGCTTCTCCTTCTCGATCTTCTTCCGCCGCTCGAACTCGACGCGCGCGAAATATTCCTCTTCACTCTCGCTCGGCTTCCTCGTCATCGACTTCCTCCATCGTGTGTTTTCCCGCTCCGGGGTACCTCGATCATTTCCCCGGTTTCAACATACCAGATGAATCCACGCGCCGGAACGTTCCATGCGCCGGAGAGGATCTCCACGTAGCCACGGACCTGTTCCCGGTATTGTTCCTCCTGCTCCTCCTCCCGGGGGCCCGTCTTGTAGTCGATGACCCAGTGCTCCCCGGGCGCGGTCCCGCCCTCCTTTCCCTCTCCCCCCGGAAACCGGACGACGAGGTCGGCGCGCTCCTCCCTGGACCACCCGCCGCGGAACGAGAGCATCGGGAGCTCGGTCCCCACGAGCTCCGCGACGATCAGATCGCGGCGGACCTCGCTCCGGGCGATTTCCGCGCAGATGGCCCGCCACCGCGTATCCTCCCCTGCCCCCCACACGACGGGGAGCGGCCGGGAAGGAGGCCACAGCGCGCCGACGGGGGGGGCCGCTTCGAGGGCCCGATGGACCGTTTCCCCGAACCTTCTCCCCGCGGCCCGGTCGTGGAATTCCCGGAGAGTCATCCCCGCGGTCTCCGGGGAAGGAGGCGCCGGAGGGGGGGGCGACCATTCCTGCGCCAAGGAGAGATCGGGCGGGGCCGGAGGGGGGGGAGGGGGGACGGGCAGCGGTTCCCGGACATCCACATGTAGTGCCGCACCTTCCCCGGCGAATACCCGCCGTATCCCGGAAAGACCCGTGACCGCACAGGTGCGCAGCCCGCCGTCCGAGGCGTGCGAGAGCGCCGCCTGCAGGGAGTCGCCGAGCGCCGACCCCTTGCCCTTTGCACCGGCCACGAAAAACAGGCGGTCCCGGGCCCGGGTTGCTGCGACGTAGAGAAGCCTTCTCTCCTCCGCATCCTGCTTCTCCGCCTCCCACTCCTCGAACGTGACCGACCTCCCGCTGCGCGGAATCCGCCGGAACGAGGAGTACGTCCGGAACCCGGGGAAGATCACCGCCGACAGCTCCCGTACC
>DATHRT010000062.1:0-4320 GCA_035464915.1 Candidatus Limnocylindria bacterium | reverse complement strand
CCCCCCTCCGAGGTACAAGAAGAGGGACGGCCCTAAGAAGTCGGGGAGAAAAAGGAGTTCTTAGGAACGTCCCTGTTCTAAGGTTTCCAGGGGGACTTGAGGGAGTGCTTTTTCATCTTGTAGGCGACCTGGCGGGGCGTCCAGCCGAGAACCCTGGCCGCCCGCGCGATCACCCACCCTGTCGACTCGAGCGCGTTCCGGAGTTCCTCCTTCTCCAGGGTGCGAAGATGATCTGCCCGGGAAGACGGTAAGGGAGGAATTTCCCCTCGATCCGCGGGGGCCTGCCCGGCGTCGCCCTCCGGGGTGCGGCGTCCCTCGGGCATCGCCGCCACCGCTCCCAGGCGGATCGCCCGCGGGAGGTCCTGGACACCGACAACGGAGGTTTTCGCCATCACCACCGTCCGTTCCACCAGGTTTTCCAGCTCCCGCACGTTCCCCTGCCACCGGCGCTCGACCAGCAGGTCGAGTGCCTCGGGTGTGAAGGAGACCGCCTTGCCGTGCTCCGTGTTGAACCGCTCCAGGAAGTGCTCCGTGAGCGGAATGATGTCCTCCCGCCGGTTCCTGAGCAGGGGGAGGAAGATGGGAATCACGTGCAGCCGGTAGAACAGGTCCTCCCGGAACCGTCCCTCCTCGACGAGCCGCTCCAGGTCCGCGTTCGTGGCGGCGATGATGCGGACGTCCACCGAAATGGTCCGGCTGTCCCCGAGCCGTTCGAATTTCCGCTCCTGCAGGACGCGCAGAAGTTTCACCTGGGTAGGAAGGGGAATGTCGCCGACCTCGTCGAGGAAAATCGTCCCGCCGGACGCCAGTTCGAACCGTCCTTTCCGGTCGTCGACGGCGCCGGTGAACGATCCCCGCTTGTGGCCGAAGAGCTCGGACTCCAGGAGCGTCTCGGGCAGCGCCGCGCAGTTGACCGTGATGAAGGGACGGTCGGCCCGGGGACCCGCCATGTGGATGGCGCGCGCGACCAACTCCTTGCCGGTTCCGCTCTCGCCGCGCAGAAGAACCGTGGCGCGGGAGGGCGCGACGCTTACCACCTGGCCGAAGACCTCCTGCATCCGCTTGCTCTGGCCGATGATGTTCTCGATCCGGTAGGTCTTGCGGATCTTTTGCTCGAACTCCTGCCGCTGGCGCTGAAACTCCTCCTGCAACCGGTCGATTGCAGCGTGCATCTTCAGCGCCTGGGCGATGAGGCAGCCGATGACCGTGAGCGTGCGCGCATCCGCCTCCAGCGCCTGGGTGCGTGCCCGCCCGATCCTCTCGGCGGCCAGTACTCCAAGGACCTCGTTCCCGATCTTGATGGGCACGGCGATGTAGGCGAGGGGGCCTGCGGGCGCCTTCCCGTGGGCCCGGGTTTTGTCCAGGAAGGTCGGCTCCTGCCGCACGTCGGGGATGGCAGTAGGCCCGCCGGACTTCATCGTTTTCCCGATGACGCCTTCCCCCCACACATAGCGTGCGCGGGCGCGTTCCTCGGCCGAGTAGCCGGCGGACACCTCCATCCGGATCTCGCGCGTGCCGGGGTCAGGCAGGAGGATCGCCGCGCGGTCGAAGGCAAGCAGGCTCTGGAGGGTGCGGAGGGAGGTCCCCAGGGCCCTCGTGAGGTTCTGCGTGGAGGTGAGGATCTTCCCCACTTCGTAAATGGCGGAGATCTCCGCTTTTTCGGTCGCTATGTGGTCGGGCACGGGTTGATTATAACGCGGGCAAGGGGGGAGGGCGAAAATTGCAAGAGGAGTCTGCTACCGGAGGTATAATGCGGTCAACCCTTTCCACGGACGGAACAATCGGCGGTTCGACCGTTTCCTGCGGCGCCCATTCACGGGCGAGGAGAATAGGGGATGAGGAAGAAACAGGGGCATTTTCTCCGGGGGGCAAGGATTTTTCCCCCTCCGATCACGAAAGGGATCGGGGCGGTGGATCTCGTGGACAGCCACTTCCTGGCATTCAACGCGGGAAGGCTGCGGGAAGGCGCGAAGCTGTACGCGGAGAAGATGCTCCAGCACGACGTCACGGTCGGGCTTTCCCTTTCCGGGGCACTCGTCCCCGCCGGGCTGGGGATGTCCTGCATCGTGCCGCTGATGCGGGCCGGGTTCGTCGACTGGATCGTCTCGACCGGGGCGAATCTCTACCACGATGTGCACTTCGGGCTCGGGATGAAGATGCACGCGGGGTCCCCGTTTCTCGACGACACGGTTCTCCAGGAGGAGGGCGTCGTCCGGATCTACGACATCCTGTTCGCCTACGAGGTGCTCCTCGACACCGATGCCTTCTTCCGACGGGTGCTCGAAGAGGAGGAGTTCCAGAAGGAGATGGGCACCGCGGAGTTCCACTTCCGGATCGGGCGGTACGTTGCCGAGCGGGAGAAAAAACTCGGGTTGGGGGAGGTGAGCGTCCTCGCAGCGGCCTACCGCTGCGGGGTTCCTGTGTATACGTCGTCCCCCGGCGATTCCTCCATCGGCATGAACGTCGCCGCGATGCGCCTGTTCGGAAAGGGGACGGTGATCGACGTATCGGCGGACGTGAACGAGACCGCGGGGATCGTCTACGCCGCCAAGAAGGGAAAGGGGAAGAGCGCGGTTCTCATCTTCGGCGGGGGCTCCCCGAAGAACTTCGTGCTCCAGACCGAGCCGCAGCTGCAGGAAGTCCTGGGAATCGCAGAGAAGGGTCACGACTTTTTCCTGCAGGTCACCGACGCCCGTCCCGATACCGGCGGCCTTTCCGGGGCCACGCCCTCCGAGGCGGTATCCTGGGGGAAGGTCGATCCGGACCGGCTCCCCGACGCCGTCGTCTGCTACCTCGATTCCACGGTGGCGATGCCCCTGCTGACGGCGTACGTTCTGGACCGCGTGAAAAGGCGCCCTTTACGGCGTCTCTACGACCACCGGGCCGAGTTCGTTGCGGCCCTGGAGAAGGAGTTCCGGCGGAACTACATCGCCTGGAAAGCCGGGGGGAAGTGGCGCCCGGGCAAGTAGGGGGGCGCTAATAACCGCGCCGGTTATCCCGCGCGATCCGGTCCCGGGTCGAGTTTCAATCCCGCCGCTAGGGCCTGCAGCAGCTTTCCCGCAGCGTACGCGTCCGCCTCCGCACGGTGGAAAGCCGCCCCGATTCCCAGTCGTCCGCAGATCGCGGAGAGGGAGTGATCGCGGAAGAGGCGGGTGCGCCGGGCGAGCGCCAGCGTGTCGATGACAGGGTTCCCCGGCCACTCCCCGCCGGCGAGCCTTGCCTCCATTTGCAGGAACGACAGGTCGAACGGGGCGTTGTGGAAAACAGTCGTGTCCTCCCCGAGGAAAACGAAGATCCGGGGGAACAGGTCCGAAAACGTGGGCGCGCCGATCACCATGTCGTCCGTGATCCGGTTGACGGCAGACGCGCCCGGGGAGATCGGCCGCAGCGGGTTCACGAAGGAGACGAGCGAGTCCACCACGGTCCCGCGCAGGAACCGGAGAAGCGCGATCTCGCACACCCGGTGCCCGTCCGAAGGGGCAAGACCCGTGGTTTCCACGTCGACGGCCACGTAGGGGAGCTCCACGAGGGATTTTCCGCCGGGCCTCATGCCACCCATTATAAACGGCAGGCCCGGGGGCGCGGCGTTCTTTATCCCCCGTTTTCGTTTATGTTATAAAGGCAGGATAGATCTTCCCGAGGAGCCGGCAACCGATGAGAAGATGGAAATGCACCGTATGCGGCTACATCCACAAGGGCGACGAACCGCCCGAGGTTTGCCCCGTCTGCGGATCCCCCTCGGATGATTTCATCGAGCTGAATTGATCCGTTCCGGGGAAAAGGTCGCGCTGGTCACCGGAGGAGGACGGCGCATCGGCGCGGCGATTTCCGGGAGGCTTGCCCGAGAAGGATTCACCGTCGTACTCACCTACCGTGCCTCGCGCGCGCAGGCACGGTCCCTCGCCCGGGAGATCGGCGGAAGGGCGGTCCCCTTGGATCTCCTGCACCCTGGGGGAGTTTCCCGCCTCGCCGCAACGATCCGAAGAGATTTCGGCCGCCTGGACCTCCTCGTCCATAACGCCGCAATTTTCCGCCGCACGCCGGCGGGCGAAGTAGGGGCCCGTGACTGGGACGAAATGTTCGCCGTCAACCTGCGCGGTCCGTTTCTTCTCACCCAGGCGTTTCTCCCGCTCCTCCGGGCGACTACCGGCGCAGCGGTCCTCTTCCTGGGGGATGCGGGTGCGGCACAAATGTGGCCCGGCTACCTCCCCTACTGCCTCTCCAAGCTGGCTCTCGCGCACCAGGCGAAGGCGTGGAAAAAGATCCTTGGCCCCCAGGTGCGGGTGGGGATGGTGAAGCCGGGCTTTGCGCTCGCTCCCC
>DATHRT010000061.1:0-5452 GCA_035464915.1 Candidatus Limnocylindria bacterium | reverse complement strand
GGGTCACCATCGTGCACCGCCGCGAACAGCTGCGCGCCTCCAAGATAATGGCCGACCGCGCCAAGAAGAACAAGAAGATCGATTTCCTCTGGAACTCCGTGATCACGGACATCCTGGATCCCGGAAAAAATGAGGTGACCGGGGTGAAGATACGGGGAACGGACGGAGACAGGGAAGAGACGCGGAAAACCGACGGGGTTTTCATCGCGATCGGGCACGAGCCGAACACGAAAATCTTCGAGGGACAACTGGAGATGGACAAAGGATACATCGTGGTGCGGAACGGTTCGGGGACCAGCGTCGAGGGAGTCTTTGCGGCGGGAGATGTCCACGACGTGGTCTATCGCCAGGCGGTTACCGCGGCCGGGTGGGGCTGCCGGGCCGCGATCGACGCGGAGCGATGGCTCGAATCCCGGGAGAGCGGCTGACGGAGAAGCGACCACGCTAGCTTTCCCGCGGGCGGCAGGTTCGCCCGCCGCCGTCTCCTTTATGACTGCGCGACCTTGTTCAGGAAGAGGGTTTGCGTCGGGTACGCGAACTCGATCTTCCGCTTCTCGAACTCCTCGTGAATCCCTAGGTTGATCACCTGCTGGATGTCCATGTACTTGTTGTAATCGCTTCCCATGACGTAATAGACCACCTCGAATACGAGGCTGAAGTCCCCATAGGAGAAGAAATGGGCCCTGTCGAACTCAGTGTCCTCGACTCCCCTGATGACGTCGGCAATGACTTCCGGCATCTCCTGCAACTTCCCGAAAGGCGTCTGGTACGTAACGCCGAGACGGAACAATACCCTCCTTTTCCCCATCCGCTTGTAATTCCGCACCCGGGAATCGGTAAGGTCCTTGTTGGACATGACGATCTGCTCCCCGCCGAGGCTTACGATGCGCGTCGTCTTCACTCCCAGATGATCGACCACCCCCATGTAATCCCCCACGATGAGGAAGTCGCCGATCTCGAAGGGCCTATCGAACATGATGGTGAAATAGGCGAATAGATCTCCCAGGATGTTCTGTGCCGCCAGCGCGACGGCGATGCCGCCGATCCCGAGACCGGCGATGACTGTGTTGATCCGGAAACCGAGATTGTCCAGGAGGACGACCGTTGCGAGCCCCCACACGACGACGCGGATCAGGGTCATGAATCCCTGGAGGGCGCGCTCGCGGGCCGACCCCTTCTCCGCGATTTCAATGTAGGTCCGGATGGCGAACCTCGCCACCGCGATCAGAGCTTGGGCGGACAGGAAGGCAACCAGGACCAACCCGGCCACCCCGATGGCCCGTTCCAGAAACCCGGGGAGCACCAGGTTCTTCACGGCCAGGAAAAACACCCCGTAATAGGCGATCGGAACGACCATTTTTCCAATGATATCGATGATGAATTCGTCGATATTCCAGGTGGTCGTTTTCGCCCATCGTTTCAGTCGCCCAAGGACGACCCTCTTGAAGATCGTGATGATCATGATCCCTGCGACCAGAACGATCAGGAATACGAGATAGTCTACAACCCGGTTCCGGAATATTTCCCGGCTCAGGAACTCCTGGAACATGTCAGCCCCCTCCTCATGCCCGCGTGAAGGACCGCGCGGGCCTCCTGTTTTTTCCCCGACAGCAGGAGAATCCTCCCTCTCCGGGCGCCGACCGGTCTGTGGTTTCGTAAAAAGCAAACCGGATGGATGCCGGTTCGGGAGGGATAAAATTCGACTGGCGGTCGCCTCGCCGATTGCTTATCATATTGCCTACTTCTTGTCATCATAACCGGGTTGCCCGTCTTGCCGCGAACCTCGGCCTGGGCGGAGGGATGTTTTCGGCATTCCGGAATTTCGGAGGAATGGTAACCACCATGAGCACACTGTCGTACGTGAAAAACTTCATGTCGGACAAGTACATCGCCTCCATCACCCCCACCTCGGACTTCGGCGTCAGAAAAGTGTGCGGCAAGATCGACTTCCGTCAATGCGGGGTGATCGTGGAATACGGACCGGGGACCGGCGTCTTCACGAAATACCTACTGGAAAAGATGGGCCCCGAATCCCTGCTGCTCACGATCGAGCGAAACACCAACTTCGCGAACCTTCTGCGGAAAAAGATCCGGGACCCGAGGGCGGTCGTGGTGAACGGCTGCGCCTCGAACATACTCGACACCCTGGCGGAATTCGGAAAACCCTGTGCCGACTACGTGATTTCGGGCATCCCGTTTTCCTTCCTCACGAATGCCATGAAGGACCGGATTCTGCGAAACTCCTTCTCCGCGTTGCGCCCGGACGGGAAGTTTTTGGCCTACCAGACCTTCTACCAGTCCAACAACCACCTGAAATCCCACCTGGACCGGATATTTCCTTTCGTGCGGGTCGAGTACGAGATGCTCAACCTGCCTCCCCTTCGGGTCTACGAGGCACGGAAATAACGGGAGTCGCCCGCTCCTTCCGGGTCATATCTCCAGTATCCTGGCGGTCGCATCTCCGCGGATGGCGAGGATCAGGGTAAGGTACTCCCGCAGTTGCCGGGTCAGCAGGAAGTTTTCCCGGACGAACTCGCGCGCATCTTTCCCGATCTCGCTTATGCGCTCCCGGTGATGGAGGAGGTAGCGGATCCGGTGCGCGGCTCCTTCGGGAGTGTTCACGAGGAACCCGGTGTGATGGTTCACTACCTGAAGGCGGATCCCCCCCGTGTCTCCCCCGATCACCGGCTTCCCCTTCCACATACCCTCCGTGACCGTCAGGCCGAACCCTTCCCTCGTCGATTTCTGGAGAATGATGTCCGCAAGCCGCTGAAGGGCATTGATCGTCACGTGCGCGGTCGGAGGAAGGTCGAGCACGTGAATGTCGGGGTCGTCGCCTGCCGCTTCCAGGACATCCTCCAGCACCGCCTTCCCCTCCGGGTCGTCCGCGGCGCCTCCCCCCGCCAGCACAAGCTGTATCGGGAGCACCTTCCGGACAAGGCGGTACGCCTGGATCACCCCCACGGGGTCCTTGAACCGGTCGAACCGGGAGATCTGCACGAGCAGGGGACGATCGGGGTCGAGCCCGAACCGGGTTCTCACGTTTTCGCAATCGGCAGGCTCGAGGTCCCGGTTCTTCGGGCTCAGCGGATCGATGCTCGGCGTGACGATGAACTGGGTGTGGGGAAGCGACTGGGCGAACTCGCACATGGAGAATATGCTGACGTCGTACTTTTCCAGCATCGTTCGCAACACCTTCCACACCGGCCGGAACGGGCGGCTGATGTCGATATGCCCCCGCCAGATCCATTTCCCTTTTCTCCCGTTGCACAGCGGCAGGAGAAACGCAGGCTGGGGGTCGTGCACGACGACGATATCCGCACTTTTCAGTATCGGGCGCAGCCTGCCCATGTTGGCCTCGTTCACGTCCTGGAAGATCTTCCAGTCCTTGTGGGAGATGTCCACGGGCCTCCCCTGCAGCCCGTTGTGAATTTTCTTGGTGACCTCGAAAAACTCCTCCGTCCCCCGGATGACTTCCCAGGAGGCGTCGAGCCCCACATCGCACATGAGGGGAACCATCCAATCGAGGATTTCCGCTACTCCTCCCCCCTCCCGCGTGGAGTTCACATGGACAATCCGTCTCCCCTTGAGTTTCTTGCCGAGGCGGTACAACTGCGTGATCGCGGACGGTCCCACGATCCTCTCGTATGCGGAAAGCGTCATGCTCACCGTTTGCGTTCCACCTTGGCCAGCGCGGCGATGATCTCTTCCTTCAGATTGCTGAGGCTGTGAAAATAGAAGTCGATCGATTCCAGGGTGCGGATGTACTTCGCGTTTTTCTTCTCCTCTCCTTTCAGCCATGCGGAGAAATCGTCCATCCCGACGGGGACGCGGCGACGTGCCTCCAGAAAATGAAAAAAGATACTGCCGTTCGTCATCTTCCGAATAGCCGCTCCGAGCTCCTTCGGGGAATTCACCCGTTCCCCCGTGTCGAGGACGACGGTCGTCGCCTCGAGGAAGTAGAACTCGTCTCCGGGAGCAGCAGACGGGATCGCGACCACTTCGCTGAGCCTCTCGTCAATGATGTCCAGCGTGATCGCCCGGAGTTCCTCGAGGGATTTCACGGTATAGGGGTCGAGAATGCCCAGGCGCTCCGCAAGCACCCGGTCCGACAGGTACCATTTCGCCCAGACCGCGAAATCGTTCCGGTAATCGGGGTGGTCGAACGCGGGGCGGAGCAGCGATTCGCAGAAGTGATGGAACAGGACGTTTTCGTTGCAAGCGGCGACGCGTTCCCGGAGTTCCCGGAGATTGATCGCCGGGGGAAGCCCGCTCATGCGGACAAGGAGGGCGCAATCTTTCACTGCGAAAGGTCTCATCCGTCCAGTCCCCCGGTTTTCTCCCCCCCGTTCCCGGAAAGACAGGCAAGGGAGCGCACGACACGCGCCAGCGCCGCGGGGCCGGAAACGACCCGCGCCCCGGAAACCCGGGGGCGGCTTCCCACGGCAAGGGCGATCCCTTTCCGGGAGAGTGCCCAGCGCATGGCGGTGCCGTCGTTTTCATCGTCCCCGGCGTATACGATCCGTCCTCCCGAAGGGTCGAACCGGAGAAAATGACAGAGATTCTCGAGTCCCCGCGCCTTTTCCCATCCAGGCACAAGCTGGATTTCGGCGACGGCGGGGCCGTCGAACACGCGCACGTTTTCACAGCGCCGCACCTCGTCAAGAAGAGGTGTGAGAATCGACCGGGCATCCGGGGAGACCTTCCGGTAATGGACGGCGATGGACCAGCGCTTGTCCTCTATGTCCGTGCCGGAAACGGACGTAATTTTCTCGAGCACGGGCAATAGCCGTGTCAGGGCTTTCTCCCTGCTTTTCTCCGCTTCCCGCCCGGGAGAGATGTGCTGCCCGCCGGGAAGCCGCCACTCCAGGCCGCTTCCCCCTCCCAGGAACAACCCCCGCACCGGCATCCGGGAAATCAGGTCATCGAGCGAACGGCTCGAAAGCACGGCGACAAGGGTGTCGGGGGATCTTGCCAGGTCCAGAAGCAGGGACCGGCAGGCGGGGTGGAGCCGGGCATCGGTGCGAACCGGGACGATGGGGGAAAGGGTTCCGTCGAAATCGAATGCCCAGATACGGCGATATCCCTTCCCTCCCCTCACGAGATCCCCTCCAGGGAGGAGGTTCGCTCCACCTCGGCAAAAATGTTGCCTCCCCACTGGAACACATTGTTTTTTTCGAGCGTGTTGCGCATCCTCTCCATCCGCTGACGACGCTCCTCCTCGGGCATCAGGAACGCGGCGTACATCGCGTCTGCCATCTGGTCGAGATCGAACGGGTTGACCTGAAGCGCGTCCGGGAATTCCCGGGATGCTCCGGTGTACTGGGACAGAACGAGGATCCCGTCCCCGTCGGTCCGGGCGGAGATGAACTCCTTCGCTACCAGGTTCATCCCGTCGTGCAGGGAGGTGACAAGCAGGACATGGCCCAACCGGCAGGCGGCGAGCACCGCG
>DATHRT010000060.1:0-2560 GCA_035464915.1 Candidatus Limnocylindria bacterium | reverse complement strand
ATCAGCCGGATGATGATCCGGGAATCGTGCTTCCCGACCATGTCCGTCTCGGTGGGGAGGTCTTCCTGCCTGACGTCCCGCATAGGGACGATCTTGATCGTGTTGCCCTGGTCCACGGTGGCGAACCCCTTCACGTGGAGGACCGAGAGGAAGACGTTGTACGCCTCGTCGAGGCTGATCCGGCGGGGCGAGATGATCGTGATCTTGCCCTGGACGCGCTCGTCGAAGATGAAGTTCTTCTTCGTCTGCTCGCTGATGAATTTGATCAGTACGGGAAGGTCCACGTCGGTGAAGTCCATCGAAAGGTAGACGGGAGGCCGACCGGCCGCCCGGGGGGATGGCGCCGCCTGTATTCTGCCCTCACCCGTGCCGGCCCCGGTGCCGGCAGCGGCCGCCTGGTTATCGGTCGCCGCCGCCGTTCTCTTCTGCCCTCCCCCGACGGAAAGCACTAGCCGGCTTCCCTCCAGGTTGACGATGAACGGCACTACCCGGTTCTCGGCCGGTTCCACGATCATCCGCAGCGTGTTGTCGATCTGGAACAGCCGTACCGTCTTGACCTGGGGGGTTCCGACCGGGATCTCCGATGCCGCCGTGCCCCGGTCGACTCCCGAGATATCCACCATGATCCGGAAGGGGTCGATCAGCTTGATCGAGTTGTAGTCCCCGATTTTCCCGTCGATCTCCACCTCGATATTGGTGTAGTCGGGTGTACTCGAGACGGTGACGTCCCGGACTCTTCCTTCGAAGACGGCCTGGTTGTCGACCGCGGGGACGGGCTCCCCGTACCCGGCAGCGGCGGGCGCCTGATTATCCACGATCGCGGCAGCGGCGGGCGCCTGGTTATCCCCGATCGCGGGCGGGCTCACCGGGGTGGGAAGATCCGCAACCTTGTGGGCACAGGCGGGGAACAGCGCAAAGAGTGCGGCGGCCAACGCCAACTTTCTCATGGTTCTCTCCCTGCTCATCGGATTTCGTACGTGAGCGTATTCTTCTGCCCCCGCCGGAGAATGTCGATCGTCACACGCTTTTCGTCCTTGAGGTTCTGGAAGATCGTGTACATCTTCTCGGGGCTGGTGAGTTCCACGTCGTTGATGCGCTGGATGATGTCCCCCCCCTGGAACCCAAGCTGCGCGAAGGCGGACCCGGGCCGCATGGCGGCGAGGCGGTACCCCGCCGATTTGTTCGCCTCGAAATAGGGGATGATCCGGACCTGCGTCATGAACTGGTTGATGTTCCCCGTCAGCTCGGTGACCGTCGCTTCGTCGAGAGAGAAGGCGTTCTCTCCGATCTTGTTCACGTGAATCGAGGAATTCGTCGGGGTGACCGCGCGGGTAGGGCGTGTGGTTACGGGGGGCGGCGCCGGAGGAGTCCCAGTCCTCGTCTGGGATCCGATGGGGAGAAGGTCCAGCTTTTCCTTCCCCTGCCCGCGCAGGATGGTAACGTGCTCCCGCTCGATACTCGCCACCCGCACTCCCGGCTCGATTTCCGCATGCTCCCGGGCCAAAACCGGTTCCTTCATCCCTTCCGCCCACAAGATCGCGCGGCGGATGACGGGGGATCCGGAGGAGATCGTTCCGAGCAGGACGTACGCGCTGGTGGAGGTCGTGACCGGTCCGGCGACCGTTCCGGCATACTGCGAGGGGATGTTCATGCCGCTCGCCGGGGCGAAGATGTTCGTCCACTGTTCCGGGGGAGTTCCGGGCGCCCGTTTGCCCGGGGCCGTTTCCTCCCCGCGGGGCGGAGGGGCGGGGGGAGCGTAAAACCGGGTGGAAAGGTAACGGCTCGCGGAATACCCGAGAGAGACGGCGGTGACGAGCAAGGATATGCCCACGATGGCGTAAAACGCCGATTTTTGCATTCCACCCCCATAAACTGGAGTAAACCAAACTATTTTCCTCCGAATCGGCGGAGACAGTCAACCTTTGCCGTATCTCCCAGGGGGATTCGGGCGGGAGAATTCGGCCGGTCCGGATGCCCCTCCGAAAAAATAGGGTTTTCCTAAATAATAATCGGCCTATCGCCGATAAAAGGACAGGAGATTGTATATCACGTCAGTAAAGGGGATACGATATGTCCGCGGAATCGGACCTTATCCTGGTAATGGATGACGACCGGTCGGTTTGCGACGATCTCTCCCCGCTGCTCGGCCGGCTCGGATGCCGGACGAAGACGGTTTCCTCCGTCGAAGAGGGCTTGTCCATTCTCCACGACGAAACGGTGGCCGTGGCGCTGCTGGATATCCGATTGTCCGGGATGAGCGGACTCGAGCTTCTGGGGGAGCTGAAAAAGGTTTCCCCGGACACCGAGGTCATCATAATGACCAGCTCCGCCTCCACGGACATGGCGATCGAGGAGATCCGGAAAGAGGCCTACGACTATCTCCCGAAGCCGTTCGAGGACCGAGAAGATGTTTTGGCCACGGTTCGGAGGGCTTTGGAGAAGAGATCCCTTTCCCTGACGAGACGGGATCTGCATCTCGAACGGGAAATAAACCGCCGGGAACTGTCGGCTGCCGTCAAGCGTCCCAAAGCCCTGATCGATGCGGGAAGGGCAATGGGGG
>DATHRT010000059.1:0-11533 GCA_035464915.1 Candidatus Limnocylindria bacterium | reverse complement strand
GACCTTGTGCAAAAGGATGGTGGAGGGGGGAGGATTCGAACCTCCGTAGGCGCTGCCAGCAGATTTACAGTCTGCCCCCTTTGGCCACTCGGGTACCCCTCCTGCCTGGAGATCCTGGAGCCGACGAGAGGAATCGAACCTCCAGCCATCTGATTACAAATCAGACGCTCTACCGTTGAGCTACGTCGGCACGGCAATTCGCTACCGAAACGCGGTATTTCATACCATTCTAACCCGAATGTCAACGATTTTCAGGAGGGAGAAACACGATGGGACGCAGGAACTCAGGGGTCCCGGACCACGCGCGCGCAGAACGCAAGGATTCCCGAGGTGACACCGACGTTCAGGGAGTCGATTTCTGCCTCCATAGGGATGCGCACCGTCCCGTCGCACTTCTCCCGTACCAGTCTCCGTATCCCCGTGTCCTCGCTCCCCAGAACAAAGCCCGTCCGCTGGGCCGGCGCGAATGTCGACACGTCGGTTTCCCCGTCCATGACGGCCGCGTAGATCCAGAATCCCGATTCCTGCAGCTCCTCGACGGCGCGTGCGAGGTTGGTCACCTGCACCACCGGGACGTGCGCGGCGGCCCCTGCGGAAGCCCGGAAAACCGCCGGCGTGACCGGACAGGACCGATCCCTGGGAATTACGACGCCGGAAAATCCGAACGCCCGGGCGTTCCGTATGACCGTCCCCAGGTTGTGGGGGTCGGTGATCCCATCCAGCAGGAACGCCGCCGTCCGGCCGGGAAGAGAGGGCAGCCAGGACCCAAGCACGGCATACCGGAATTCCGCAATTTCCGCCGCAACCCCTCCCCCCTCCTTTTCCCCGGTCCGCCGGTGCCACTCCTCCCGCGTGCAGGTGAAACAGGGCACTCCGGCGGCCTCCGCCATCGCCGCGTACGACCCCCTGACCTTGTCGGAAAGCGAGTCGGAAAGAAGAACCTTCCTCGGTCGCTGCGACCGGGAGGAAAGGACCTCCTCCACGGGGTGATGCCCGGTTATCCACATTCCCCTAAGTACTCCGCTTCATAAATATGGTGTCGTACCGAGAGCGTCGATGTGCCGCGCCAGCGAGGCGCGCGACTGAGCCGTACTCACAGCAGTACGGCGCAAGGAGCGCAACAAAGCGGGAGCGGATGCAGCGGCGCTCGAATGCAACCGTATTTGTGAAACGGAGTACTAAGCCCCCCGCGATCCGGCTTCCCTTCCGTCCTTCATCCCGGCTGCGAACCGTCGTGCCGCGTCGACCGGATCGTTCGCCTTCGTGATCGGCCTTCCCACCACGAGATAGTCCGCCCCGTTTCGCATCGCTTCGTAGGGAGTCGCTACCCGTTTCTGGTCCTGGGCCGCGTCCCCGGGTAAGCGGACTCCCGGGGTGACGAGGACGGCCGAGCTCCCGACGAGTTCCCGGACGGCGGACACCTCCTTTGCGGAACAGACGAACCCGCCGATCCCTTCCCGCATCGCCATCCCCGCAAGGCGCAGCACCATGTCGGCCGGGGAAGACGAAACCCCGATTTCGGAGAGGTCGGAGTCATCGAGACTGGTGAGGATCGTGACGGCGAGAACCGTCGTCCCCGTTCCCCTGGCGGCCTCCGCTGCGCTTGCAAGCATCTGCCTTCCCCCGAAGGCGTGCACCGTGGCGAACCGGATCCCCAGCGCCGCAGCAGAGCGAACAGCCCCGGCGACCGTGTTCGGAATGTCGTGAAACTTCAGGTCAAGGAAGACCTCCGCGCCTGCGTTGCGGATCCTGTGCACGAGGTCGGCACCCCCCCGAGGGAAGAGTTCCATCCCCACCTTGAACATCCCCACCTCTCCCGCCAGGGTCTTGACGACCGAAAAAGCGGATTCCGGGGAATCGGTGTCCAGTGCCACGATGATCCGTTCCTTCACGGGATGCACTCCTTCCTTTTCTCCTCCACGGCGGCGCATACCCGGCGGGTGATCCCGGCAAGCGGGATCCGTTCGGTTTCTCCCGTTTTCCTGTCCCGGATCTCCGCGAAGCCCGCCTCGTAGTTCTTCTCCCCGAACGTCACGCGCAGCGGAATGCCGGCCAGGTCCGCATCCTTGAACTTGATACCCGGTCTCTCCTCCCGGTCGTCGAACAGCACCTCGATCCCTTGGTCGGCAAGCTCTTCCGCCACCCGTTCCGCCTCGTTTCGCAGCCCGGCGTTTTTCATGTTCACGGGCAGCACACACACCTCGAACGGTGCGATCGATATCGGCCACCGGATCCCGTCCTGGTCGTGGTGCTGCTCGATGGCGGCGGCTGCGGTCCTCCCCACGCCGATGCCGTAGCATCCCATCACGATCAGCTGCTCTTTCCCTCCGGCGTCGAGATAGGTGGCAGAAAGCGACTTGCTGTATTTCGTCCCGAGCCGGAATACGTGCCCCACCTCGATTCCCCGCGAAACGCGCAGTGACCCCGGGCACCGGGGGCAACGGTCCCCCTCCTCGACAAGTCGCATGTCGGCGTACGCCTCGGGACGGAAATCCCGGCCGGGAACGACATCGACCAGGTGGGTGTCACGCTCGTTGGCCCCCGTCGCCCCGGAAGTGATCCGCCGGACCGAGTGGTCCGCCAGCAGCCGCACGCGCAACCCGACAGGCCCCGCGTACCCCGACGGGGCTCCGGTCAATTCGCGCACACGCTCTTCGCCGGCCAGTTTCACCCACTCGGCTCCGAGGACATTCTTCACCTTTACCTCGTTTACCTCGTGCTTCCCCGAAAGGGCGACGGCCACGTCCCCCTTATCCGTCTCGAACAGGAGAGTCTTGATCAGGAGCCCCGGATCGATGCCCAGAAACGCGGACACCTCCCCGATGGTTCGTTTGCCGGGCGTGGGCACCCTTCGGGGAGACCCCGCCTGGGGGGGGGAGGGGAAATCGATTCCACCCGGGGGACATTCCGCCTTTTCCACGTTGGCGGAATATTCGCAGCTGTCGCAGGAAACGATCGCGTCCTCTCCCGACTCCGCGATCACCATGAACTCGTGGGAGCTGGCCCCCCCGATCGCCCCCGTGTCCGCCTCGACGGCCCGGAAGTCGAGTCCCATCCTCCGGAAGATCCGGCAGTATGCCTCGTACATCTTCCGGTATGTCCCGGCGGCCGACTCCTCGTCCGTGTCGAACGAGTAGGCGTCTTTCATGAAGAACTCCCTTCCGCGCATCAACCCGAACCTCGGTCGGATCTCGTCGCGGAACTTGTCCTGGATCTGGTAGAGGTTCAAGGGGAGCTGGCGGTACGAGTGGACCTCCCGCCGGACCAGATCGGTGATCACCTCCTCGTGCGTCGGACCGAGGCAGAACTCCCGGTCGGCCCGGTCCCGGAAACGAAGCAGTTCCTTCCCGTACGCGTCCCACCGGCCGCTCTCTTTCCATAGTTCCGCCGGGATGACGGCGGGCATCAGCACTTCCTGCGCACCCGCACGGTCCATCTCCTCCCGGATGATCGTCTCGACTTTACGTAATATCCGCAACCCCGCAGGGAGGTAGTTGTAGATCCCCGACGCCACCTTGCGGATGAGACCCGCGCGGAGCATCAGCCGGTGGCTTGCCACCTCCGCATCGGAGGGGGTCTCTTTCGTTGTCGGCATGAGGTATTCCGAGTACCGGATCAACGCGTTCTCCTCCTATCCGCTGCCAGCCGCTCGGCAAACCGCACGACCTCGGCGACGATATCCTTCTCCTTCACCTTCTTGATGATCTCCCCCCGTACGAAAATGAGGCCCTCCCCCTGGCCCCCGGCCACCCCCACGTCGGCTTCCCTCGCCTCTCCCGGGCCGTTCACGGCGCACCCCATGACCGCTATTTTTAGGGGCACCGGCAGCCGGGAGAGACGCTTCTCCACCTCCGTCGCGATCCCCGTGACGTCGATCGAGACCCTCCCGCACGTCGGGCAGGAGAGGAACTCCGGGCCTCGCTTCCGGATTCCGAGGGTTTTGAGGATCTGCCACCCGACGCGCACCTCCTCCTCGGGGGGCCCGGTGATGGATACCCGAAGGGTGTCCCCGATCCCTTCCGCGAGAAGGATCCCAAGCCCGACGGCCGACCGGACCGTTCCCGAAAACAAGGTTCCCGCTTCTGTCACGCCGATGTGGAGAGGATAATCGAACTTCTTCGCGAAGAGGCGGTACGCCGCGACCGTGGACGGCACGTCAGATGCCTTAAGAGAAAACTTCACCTGCGCGAAGCGGGCCTTTTCGCACAACCGGACGGCACGGGTAGCGCTCTCCATCAGAGCGCGGGGGCTTGGCCTCCCGTACTTCGCCAGGATGTCCTTCTCCAGGGAGCCCGCGTTCACGCCGATGCGGACGGGGATCCGGCACGCCCGCGCCGCGCGCAGCACTTCGATGGTTTTGGCCTCTCCCCCGATGTTCCCCGGGTTGATCCGCAGCCCGTCCGCCCCGGCCTCCGCGCACGCGATGGCAATCCGGAAATGGAAATGCACGTCGGCGATCACCGGGATCGGAGAGGACGATTTGATCCGTCGGAAGGCATGCACGGCGGCCTCATCCGGAACCGCAACCCGGACGATCTCGCACCCTTCCCGCGCGAGAGAGCGTATCTGCGATACCGTCGTCCGGACGTCCTTCGTGTCCGTGCTCGTCATGCTCTGCACGGATACGGGGGCGCCGCCGCCCACCGACACATTTCCCACACGGATCCGGCGGGTCTTCCTCCTGGCAGTCATCGTGCGGATTACTATAAGCGAGAAGGGGGTTTTCCGTCGATGCCTTTTCCCGGCCGGGCAGGAGATCGGGGGTCCGTAACGCCTACCTGTTCGCAGCCGTCAGGGTGAACTCCTGGCGCGCCTCCCCCCCGGCGCCGTCCGTTACCCGGAGTATGACCATCCCCTCTCCCTGGAATCCGGGACCGGGGCTCCACCGGACCGTATCGCGCTCGAGCACCATCCCCTCGGGCCCTTCCAGAAGCTCGATCTGCACCGGGTCGCCGTCGATATCCTCCGCCGATACTTTGTAGGAGAACGTCCCGCCCGGGTCTGCCGAGGGGGGCGGCTGCGACAAGAGACGGGGGGGGCTGTTCCGGACCTCCACGATGGGGGTGGACGACCATGTACCCGGCGAGTGTCCGTCGTGCGGGTACACCTCGCAATGCACCTGGTCACCCTTTTTCTCCGATGCGAGCCGGTAGTCGCTTTTCTCCCCTTCCTGGACGATCCGATCGTTCACCACCCATTTGTAGGTCAGACGGACCGGGTCCCCGTCGGGGTCAACGCTCTTGACGGACACCTTCAGTATGTCCCCTTTCTTCGGGGAAAGCGTATCGAAGGCGGCATCCGACACCGCGGGCATGGAATTGACGACCACCACGCGAGGAGAACTCACGATGATCCCCTTCCCGCCGGAGAACGCGCTGGCCTCCGCCCACACCGTGTCCCGCCGTTTCGCCTCGCCCGCGGGAAGGACCGGATCGTTCGATCCTGCCCTTTCCCCGTTCACGAACCACTTCCAGGAGAAGGCGTTCCCCTCCGCGTGCGTCACGGCGTCCCGCAGAGTGGCTTTCACGGGATCTCTTCTCGTTGGTCTCGCGGGAAAGAGGGTGACCACGAAGGTCCCTTCCGCGTTTGATGCCGCGGCGGGCACAGCGGGGGGGACCCCTTCCCGCAAGCCTTCCGCTTCCTCGACGGCGGCCGTTCCTTTATCCTCCACAGGCGCGGAAGAAGAACAGCCCGTCGCCGCCCCCAGGAGCGCGGCGAGCACCCCCGCCAGCACGCTTTCGAAAACCCCTCCCGTTCGCAAAAAGATCAGAAGACCTCCTTCCAGTAACGGATCGACTTCGTCGCCGAAGGCGACGGGATCTTCAGGGCCTTCACGGAGGACCCGGTCGTGCCGAGGTAGATGGTCGCCACCCTGCTGGAATTCACCGAAACGACGGGGCTGGACGGGATGCCCACGTTGGAAAACGTAATGACCCGCTTGTCCGCGCTGCTCGCGCTGCTCGAGCTGAAAAGCGCGTAATTCCCCGCGTTGTACCCAGGGGCGATGCCGAATCCGTACACCCGCGCCGTCCCCCCGATGGAGCAATTCCCCGTGTTCGGCTCGAACGTTGTGAAAAACAGGTTGTTGTTGAAAACTGTCGGGGTAGAGAGCATCTTCTCGGTCACGACGGGCAGGCTCGCGAACCATCCCTTGGTGCCCGTATTGAGGGCCGGCAAGGAGGTGGATGTGTCGGCGATATTGGCAAAGAACGTGGTCCAGTTCGTAAGATTGCTCTCCGTTTTCGTTGACGTCGATATACTCTTCTTGTCCAACACCTGGTCGTCGAACACCCCGAAGACGGCCCCTGTGCCTCCGCCCATCGGGTCCTCCCGGTCGCCGGTGCCGAAATAGACCCACCAGTAGGGGTAGGCGGCGATGCCCTTTGCCACCGAGGCCTTCGCGTAGATTTTCTTCGAATACGTGGATCCCGCGATGTTGAAGAACGGCGCCCCCCCGAGTGTAAAGTTCGCCGTGTTGTCGACCGCTCCCCGCCAGAGATTTCCGTTCAGATCGCCCACGTAGAAACGTTCGATATACCCCAAATCGTTCGTCACCAGGGTCGGTTGGGCCACGACTTCCCCCACGTACGGTGTTTTGCCATTGGTGAGGGTCTGCAGGATCTGGCCACTCCCCGCATCCAGGACGAGGATCGCCTTCCCCTCGGATCCGCTTCCCACCCCCCAATTGACGAGGGTGGTCCCCGCCGGGTAAACGTACTTGTCGACAGCGTCAAAGGTTACGTTCTCGAAGGTGGTACCCGTTTTCGAGGTGTAGGTCCCGCTCGAAGTGTACGTGCTGGTAACCGGTATCCCCTTTTTTGTCTCGGTTACCGTAACAGAGATCGTAATCCGGCCGCTGCCCAAGGCATTACCGGTGCTCCCCACGGATACGGTATACGGGTTTTTGATGGGCTCAAGGTCCACAGGGGCCGTCAGGGTCGTCGTTCCCGCCGATCCCGCCTTTCCGGCGCCGACGATGGCAACCCATAGGTCATAATAATATTCTACTGATTTGCCATCCACCAGTTTCGTGGCAATCTTCTTCATTTTCCCGATGGCCGGCGTGGAAAAGGTCTTGCCGAGGACCGCGGTATCGTCGCTGGTCAGCTCCCACTTGACCTTGGGGTCGGCGGGGTCGGTGATGTCAAGCGCGAAGTACCCCTTCCCCCCTTTGCCGGCCCCCCCGATCAGGTAGGTGTGCCACTCGGAAGCTAGGTGCGCGTCGAGATGATCGCCGTTGCTGTCGATCCAGATATCGGCCACCGCCGCCGGGCTGTCCACGTAATATTGATGAGTCGCGGGAGCGAAGAAAAAATCCTTCACATTCCCGAGAAGGAACCCCGGGATGTAGGACCAGACCTCGTCCCCGTCGCCCACCGTGTATCCAGGCGGGGATGCGCCGGAGTTCCAGACGCCGGCGTCGAAGGCGTGAAGCATGCCGTCGTTGGCTCCCGCCACGATGATCCGCCTGCGGTGGGCATTGCTGGTAGCAAAATCCAGGCGGGCCGCATACCCGGAAATGTCTCTGTAGTAGAGGGAGGGGCTCCCGACGAACACGGGGGTGGAGTGGAAGATGTCCCCGAGTCCCAGTCCTCGGACCTCGCCGATCACGCCGGCCGCCGCCGTGTCGTCCGCCACGCCAAGGTTGGAAGCCGTCACCCCGCTGGAAGCGTTGAGCAGGAAATCCTTCTTTACCCCTCCCACGGAAGTGCAGATCTTGCGGGCGGAGCTTGCCATGTACCCCAGCCTCGCGGAGGCGTCCCAGTTCTGCACCAGAGGATCGGGGATCGACCCGTCGGCGGCCAGGTTGTACGACCGGAGATGACCCGGCCACAAGGAACTGGCGGCACCCGACCCGGCGGGGGAAAAGGATGCAACGAAGAGCAGGTTGGAATCCGACGTACGCACGGCGGGGACGACGGGAGCGACGAATTCGAACGTGGAGGATTGCAGCTGGGCCACCATGTTCTGGAAGATCGCGGAACTCTCCACGTTGTCCGCGGTGTAAAAGAAAGCGATCCGCCCCTCTCCGCCCGTCTCGTCCGCCGTGCTGTCGATCGCGGTGCCGGTTTCCCGGGTGATCAGTCGCCGGAGCCGGTTCCTGTCGCCGATGCTGTTCACCCCGACTCCCAGGACGAACACGCTGTAGGTGTCGTCGAGGACCACATCGGCCAAGGTTGCGCCGGACACGTCCGAGCCGTCCGTGATCAGGAGCACGACCTTCGGGCGGCAGGAGGCGGAGTTGTCCGCCGCCGGGTTCGAGGTGGCGTACGAAAAATAGCTCACGATGTCGTTCTTCGGGAACTCGGCCGTCGTCCCGGAGGAAGGGAGAGGGGAGGAACCGTTAAGGTCATACACGCTGTCCCAGACGTTCAGGTAGGCCCAGTTCCCGTAGGGCGGCTGGTTCGGGGTGGTCGGGGGAGAAAGCACCTGGAACGGCGCAACGGTCGAACGGTGCACGGTGTTGTCGTACCAGAGTGCCCCGATCCTCTGGCCGAGATACAGCTCGTCCCCTACGCTGATGAACGATCGATACGAATAGGCTTCCGATGCGGAATTCGGTGACGTGGTATTGTCCGTAGCGTTCCTGGTGCCATCCGCGTTCAGCACGCGAAACAGGGCCTTGAGCGCGAGGTCGTATCGCGTGGACATGGTATCCCCGTCGAGGTCCAGGGTGGATTTCTCCAGAGAGGTCGCCATGCTCGCGCTGCGGTTCAGCACGATGAGCATGTTCGGGTACGCCCGGTACCGGAAGACATCCTCGTCGCTGGCCGCCCGCGCCGCCCCCGAGGCAAGCAGAAGGGATGCTGCGGTCAGAACGGCGCATATCGTCCTTTTGGGACCCGTATGAGATTTCATGGCTGGCACCTCCTCAATATCCCGTCCCGGAGGGGACGGGGCCGTACGACGCCCCCGCGTCGATCATCCGCATTCCGGCGAATGCGCTGGGGGGGTGGCCGGTCGACCGGACGTTGAAAATCGCCCGAACCCATCCCGTGTCGTATCCTGGTATCACCTCGGTCTCCAGCGTGGTGGTCGCGATGTCGTAACTTGCATCGTTCGGGAGGGCTATCCCCGCAGCGTTGGTCATGGCAGGCAGGGTGTCGATTCCGAAATAGGCCCCCGCCTCCGACGCGTTCAACGCGGACCTGCCCGCCCTGGTGTAGTTGGCCATCTCCAGTTCGGAGGTGGATATGCTCACCGCGTAGACCCCCAACGCCGTGAGGATCACCAGGAGGAGCATGGCGATCACCAGCGCCGTCCCCCGTTCCCCGGACAGGTATCCCATCGGCACTCTCCCGTTCATGGCGCAAGCCCCGCGTTGCGAAGGTCGACGAGCATCTCCAGATCCCTCCGCCTGTAGTTGTCGTAGGAAGAAAGAGCGGTGAGCGTGGTGTGGTTCCACTTCGCTCGGGGCCCCTCGTTCCATCCCTTCTCCGCGTTCCGTGTTCTCCCCATCAAATAGAGTCGCACTTTTCTGACTTTTCCGAACTCCGCAACGGGGTCGGGTTGGAGGGGGAACCAATCCCCGTCATGTTCGGAACCGTCCTCCATCACGAGTCGCACCTGCATGTCCTCGATGTCGTCCGCCACGACCTGAGGAACATTCGTGCCGGTGTTGTCGAGGAAGTTTTTCATGAGCGTCGGATGCGCGGGATCGCTGGAATCGAGGAAATACCCGGCATACTGGAGCTTGGCGACCTTGCTCCCCTCCCCGTAGGCCTTCGAGAGGTCCTTCCCGAAGATCCCCTGCGGGTTGTGCTGCAGCATCTGCGAGGAGGATTGTACTGCTGTCACCTGAAAAACGTCGGCATCCGTGTCGTCATATATGATTGCGATGTCGCCCTGCACCCAGCCGCTGACATCGGATACCTTCAACTCCGCAGAGGTGTTCGGCATATCGGCCGAAATATATGCGGGGATTCCTTTCACGGAAATCATGTAAACGTTGTCCGATCCTCCGGCACCCCCATCTGCAAACCCCACCCCGCTGACCACGGAGACGGTGGTTCCCCCGAAAAAAAGAGCAGGGATATGGTACGCCACGGCCGGTGGGATGCCCCCCCCGGCGTTGCGCAGGTCCAATTCCACATAGTTCATTGCCCCCCGGACATTCTGCTGCATCTCCGCTACGGCGTTTTGCGCCAGGTACGACTTCTGCTGGAAGTTGAAGCTGGCGAAGATCGCGGTCATCGAGAAGGTCAGAATGAGCAGGGCGATCACGATCTCGATCAGCGTGAATCCTGCGTCGTTCCTGCTTCCGGTGCATTTCCCCTTCATCCTTTTCGTTCTCATGACACGTTCCCCTTCTGCGTCACCAGCAGGGCGGTATGCCATTTCCCCTTCTCGTCCAGCCAGCACGCCCACACGGAGACCATCTTGAGGGTGGCTGTCGTGTTTTCCACGTTCCAGACCCGGTAGATTCGGACCCCTTTCTTCGTAACGATCGACGGCACGCCGGCATCCGTCGGGATCGAGGCGAAATCCGGCTGCTTGGGCGTCCCCGTCGTAATGCTCGAGGAGGAGACGATGTTGTCGAAGGCCATTCGATGGAAAATCTCCATCTGGTCCTGTGCATATTGGGTGGCGATGACGGTTTCGTTAGCCGACGCGTTTCCCTTCACGGCCGTGATCTGCAGGAGCGCGATACCAAGCAGCCCGACTGCGAGGATGGAGAGAGCGATCATCACTTCAATCAGGCTGAAGCCACCTTGCGAATCTGCGCGACGCATTCGGTTCATTGGAACCTCACCCTTGCCGTCCCCAGCGAGACGGTGATCGTCTGGTTGTCCGAAGCGATGTATTTGTTGACGATTTGCACGTTCCCGTTGGAGGTGGCCGTCCCGTCTCTATTGAAGGTCACGCTCGCGCCGGAAACGATGTCGCAGGAGGATGGTGCTTCTAGGTCTCTTTGAGGATAAAAGGCGCCATCGGACAGGCGCCTGAGCCGTATCGTTTCGTTCACCGGGTCGACCACGACCTCGTGCGCGATCCCGGTAGTCATGGCGCGCATTTTCCCATGCTGGAAATCCGTGTACGCGTCCCGGAGGAACCCCGTGAACCGTGTGTGGTACACCCACCGCTTGAAGTTCGGCACAGCGATCATCGCCATGATCCCGATAATCACGAGAGCGATCGTCATTTCGATCAAGGTAAATCCGCTCTTACGCCTCATCCTTCTCCTCCCTGCCCCGCACATACGCAAAGGCCGTACCAGGCATTCCTGTTCCCGTAACTCGGCGAAATAACTTCGCACCCATACTGTCTCCTCGGCCGAAAGGGGAAAATAAATTAATGGGGATTAAATAATTTAATACAAATTGTGCTTCAGGAGGGGGGGGGAATTCCCCTGATCTCTTCCAAAAGACGAAAAACGGCGAGGCTGGCGCCTTCCCGGATGTGCAGATCCGTGATCGTCCGGGTAAGGAAGGTTTCTTCCGGGTTGATCTCGATGATGACCGCTCCCTTCCTCCTGGAAATGAGAGGGATGTCGCACGCAGGAGTCACCTGCGCGGAGGTGCCGATCACCAGG
>DATHRT010000058.1:0-23494 GCA_035464915.1 Candidatus Limnocylindria bacterium | reverse complement strand
CTCCACGTCGAACTCCGAACCCGTGGACCGGGAATGGGGAAGGATCCCCTCCTCGAGTCCGACGAGAAAGGAGACGTCGAACTCCAGCCCTTTGGCGTTGTGCAGGGTCATCAGGTGGACCGCCTCCTTCCCCGTCCCGTTTCCGCCATCCTCCGGGGGCTTGAGCGACATCCTCTCGAGAAATTCCCGCAGGGCTTCCTCACCGGTCGCGGCAACAGAATCCGCCAGAAGGAAAAGTTCCTCCACGTTGTACCGGTTGTCCCGGTCTTCCCGACCTCCTCCTTCCGCTGCCCTGTCGCCGAGCCAGGCCAGATACCCGGCCCCCGTCAGCAGGGAGCGAAGAGATTCGCCTCCCCGCTTGCCCGGCAGTTCCTTCCGCCACCTCTCCCGGAAGGAAAGAAGAGGAGCGAGGGCGGGGATCTTTTCCAGCTCCCGGGAAAACGGAGCGCCCGCTGTCTTGGCCGCCGCGCGCGCTCGCGACAGCGTCACTTCCCCCACCCCGCGCCTTGGGATCGAAAGCACCCGCTTCAGGGAAACCGGGTCGTCGGGATTCAGGAACCACCGCAGGTACGCTACTGCGCCGCGCACCGAGGCGCGGTCGTAGAACGAGAGCGCCCCTCGCAGCACGTACGGTATCCCCTCCCGGCGCAGCGCATCTTCGACGGCCCGGGACTGCGCGTTTACCCGGTAGAACACGGAGATGCGGGATGGGGAGACCGCTCGCCGGATTTCCCCCGCCACCGCCCGCGCAACGCCCTCCGCCTCGGCGTCCGCATCTTCGAAGAGCCGGATCGCGGGGGGCTCTCCTCCGTCGCGGGCAGCGAGGATCTGCTTCGCCCGGCGCAGCCGGTTTCGCCCGATCACCTCTTCCGCCGCAAGGAGCAGAGAGGCGCGCGAGCGGTAGTTGGTACGAAGGGTAAGGACGGCGGCGCCCGGATGGTCCCTTTCGAAGGAGAGCATCGGTTTGGCCGACCCGCCCCGCCACCCGTAGATCGACTGGTCCTCGTCCCCTACCGCACAAAACGAGTCGGCGCCCGCTGCTACAATCGCCGTCAGTTCCGCCTGGGCCCGATCGACGTCCTGGAATTCGTCGACGAGAAGATGCCGGATCTCCCCGCGGACGGCGTCCCGGACGTCCGGGGCCTCGCGGAAGAGAGTGACGGGAAGCCGGATGAGGTCGGCGAAGTCGACCGCTCCCGCCGCCGCGAGGGCCTCGCCATATGCTTTTCCCACCGACACGGCCAAATCTGCGAAAAGCACGCCCGGAGAGACTGCCGCCGACTCGAGGGGGACCCCCTCCCGTTTGGAACGCTCGATCAGTCCCGCGAACCGCGCGGCCGGGAACTTCTTCTCGTCGATATCAAAATCTTTCAGGATCTGCCGAAGGAGATCGATCTGGTCGCGCCCATCGTAGATGACAAAGTCGCGGGGCAGACCGATTCTGCCCCCGAATCGGTGCAGCAAAGTGGCGCCGAACGCATGGAACGTGCCCAGCCAGGGAAGGCCGTTCCCGCCTCCCTGAGCGGTAACAGATTTTGCCACTCGTACGCGCATTTCATCGGCCGCCCGGTTGGTGAAGGTGATCCCGAGAATTTCGCGGGGAGGGACGCCTTCCCGGAGAAGCCGGACGATCCGTGCCGCAATCACGCGGGTCTTGCCCGAACCCGCGCCGGCCACGATCAGGAGCGGCCCTGCCCCGTGCAGAACGGCCCGCCGCTGATCGACGTCAAGCGAATCGATGGGCTGCTTATCGGTTCCCATGGCGAGGTTTCAGCATAAACCCGAATCCGGCGGCAGCCGATGGAATTATTTCTTGATGGATGGTTCCGTAGGGAGGACCCAACGGGCCCGGCACGACAACATTCCGCTTTAAAACCTTGAAATGGGAGCCGTTAAGCGTTTACTTGGTTGACTTCGAACCCGAAATATGGGAAGTATTTCGTGATTTCATTTTCAAGCGGGAGAGAGATGAATAAAAAACTCTTCATTGCTCCTTTGCTCGCCGTTCTGATCCTGTTCGGTTTATTCAAGATTTTCCCCCGCACGCAGGAATTGCCCGGTCACGCCCGAACGAAAACACCCGGGGAGTCGTCGCAGGAAATCCGGAACGTGGTAAAACCCGGTGAGACGATGTTCGACATCTTCAAGAAGTACGGACTGAACTCCCAGGATTTGTTCCACCTCAAGGAAGCGTCCGCAGGCGTCCACCGGCTGGGGAAGATCACCACCGGAAAACCATACCGGATCAAGCTGAGTCCGGACAACAGTGTTCTCTCCCTTACGTACCAGATCAACGAAGACGCCCTGCTCAACATCGCCCGTTCCGACTCCGGCTTCCGGGCGGAAAAAATCACAATCCCGTACGAAACGAAAACGAGCAAGATCGGGGGGACCATCGAGAGCAACCTCTACGACGCACTCGGCAATGGCGGGGAATCTTCCCTTCTCGCCTACGCCCTCTCCGACATCTTTTCCTGGGATATCGATTTCACGACCGACCTGCGCAACGGCGACACCTTCAAGATCGTCGTCGAGGAGCAGTGGCTGGACGGTCGGTTCAAACGATACGGAAGCATCCTCGCCGCCGAATTCACCAACAACGGGAAGGCCTACCGGGCGTTCCGGTACGAAGGTCCCGACGGGCGCACCGGGTATTACGACGATGCGGGGAAATCGCTGCAGCGGTCGTTCCTGAAAGCACCGCTTTCCTACCGCCGCATCAGCTCCGGGTTCACCAACAGCCGGAGGCACCCGATCCTTAAGATTCGGCGGCCGCACCGGGGGGTCGACTACGTCGCTCCCCGGGGGACACCGGTTTCCGCCTTGGGGGACGGAACCATCCAGTTCGCCGGATACAAGGGAGCCAACGGCAACCTCGTGATCCTCCGGCATCCGAAGGGATTCACCACCTACTACGGACACCTCCACAAGATCCGCAAGGGGATCCGGCGCGGTGCCCGGGTCGCGCAGGGGGACGTCATCGGATACGTCGGATCGACCGGCCGGGCCACCGGCTCCCACCTCCATTTCCAGATGAAGAAGGGGAACCGGATCATCAACCCGCTCCGGGTAGACGTCCCGCGCCGCGGCGGGATACCGAAGAATCTCCTCTCCGAATACGACAAGATCCGGCAGGAAAGGGGACTCGAACTGGCCTCGATCGTCCCGTCCCCGCAGAAGCCGGAACCGGAATCTAGGACGCAAACGATCGCGTCCGCCCGCTGATCCCACCCTTTCCCCGGTTTTCCCTATTCGCGGGGACCGTCCCGTCCGACCCGCGGTTTCCTCCCTTCGCAATGCAACTGCTTCTTCCTTTCCGCAATTCCAGAATTTCCGAGGAGGGGTTTTCCTCCCGCTGTCGTTGAGGGCCCATGAAACGATTTCGGGGGGAAACAAGGGAACCCGGAGAGGAAGATGCCTGCGTGCCTATTCCACCGTGACGCTTTTTGCAAGGTTACGCGGCTGGTCGACGTCCGTGCCTTTGAGCACCGCCATGTGGTAGGCCAGAAGCTGCAGCGGCACCACTTCGAGGATCGGGAGGGAAAGCCCCCCGCACGGCGGAAGGAAAAATACGTCCTCCGCTTTTTCGGCTAACTCCCGGTCCCCCTCCGTGCCCACGGCGATGATCCTGCCGCCCCGGGTGCGGGCCTCTTCGAGGTTGGACAGGGTCTTCTCGTAGGTGTCCCCCTGCGAACACAGGACAAGCACCGGCATCTGCTCATCGATCAGTGCGATCGGGCCGTGCTTCATCTCTCCCGCTGTATACCCTTCCGCATGTATGTACGAAATCTCCTTGAGTTTGAGTGCCCCCTCCAGCGCGATCGGGTAGGAGACCCCCCGTCCCAGATACAGGAAGTCCCGGGAGTCCTTGTACTTTCTGGCGATCGCCAGGATTTCGTCCTCTCTTTTGAGCACGTCCTCGATCTTTCGCGGCAGATCGCTTAGCTCCAACAGGTGGGTGGAGATCTCGCGGGCGGAAATCTTCCCCCGCGCCTGCGCCAGGTGCAACGCCAGGAGGTACAGTGCGACAAGCTGGGTCGTGAACGCCTTGGTCGACGCTACCCCGATCTCGGGGCCTGCGTGCGTGTAGATCACCCCCTCGGACTCCCGCGCGATGGTCGAGGAAACCACGTTGCAGATGGAGACCGACACCGCGCCCTTCCCCTTCGCCTCCCGAAGTCCGGCCAGGGTGTCCGCCGTCTCGCCGGACTGGGAGATCGGGATGCAAAGGGTCCCCGGCTCCACGACGGGATTCCGGTACCGGTACTCGGACCCGAGATCGACCTCCACCGGGAGGCGGGCAAGCTCTTCGATGAGGAATTTGCCTACCAGGCCCGCGTGCCAGGAGGTGCCGCAGGCGACGATGATGACTCGCGACAAGCGTTTCAGCTTCTCTTCCGGCAGGGGGAGGGTCTCGAAAAAGACCTCTCCCGAATCCGGCAGCATCCGGCCGGCCAGGGTGTCCAGGATCGCCCGGGGCTGCTCGTGGATCTCTTTCAGCATGAAGTGCCGGTAGCCGCCCTTTTCCGCCATGACGGGCGACCAGTCGATGAACACCGTCTTGTGCTGACGGATGTTTCCCTGGAAATCCGAAATTTGGACCCCGTTCCCGGTGGCGACGACGATCTCCCCGTCTTCGAGAAATAGTGCGTTGCGCGTGTGGGACAGAAGGGGCGGCAGGTCCGAGGCCACGAAGGTCTCCCCCTCGCCGATCCCCACCACCATCGGGCAATTCAGCCGCGCTCCGACGACCGTCCCTTTCTCCTTTTCGGAGATGGCAAGAAACGCATACGAGCCGGTAAGTTCCGACACGGTCTTTTGCGCCGCCTCCGTCAGCGAGAGTCCCGAGGAGACGAAGTCGTCGAGCAGGTGCGCGATCACCTCGGTGTCGGTCTCGGAAAAAAACGTTCGCCCCCGGGAGATCAGACGGTCCTTCAGCTTGCGGTGGTTTTCGATAATCCCGTTGTGGACGACCGCCACCGTACCGGTCTTGTGCGGATGGGCGTTCATGTCGGACGGCCGCCCGTGCGTCGCCCACCGGGTGTGGCCCACGCCGCACGTGCCGGTGACCGGTTCCCGGGAGACAAGGTCGAGAAGGCGCGCGATCTTCCCTTCGCTTTTCCGGATGACGATCTTGCCGCCGTCGAGGATGGCGATCCCAGCGGAATCGTACCCCCGGTACTCCAGCCGCCTGAGACCGTCAAGGAGGATCTCCCCGCACTGCCGTGGACCTGTGTACCCCACGATCCCGCACATGCTCAGGCCTTTTCCTTCAAGGGGGGGATCTTCAGCCCCGCCTTCTTCAGCAGTTCGGGCATCCGCCGGATCACCCAGTCGGCGATGTTCTTCTGCTCCACTCGCGAAAGGGCAAGGGCATACGGCGGGACATCTTTGGTGATGGTCGCCCCTGCTCCGATCAGGGCCCCTTTCCCGATCGCAACCGGTGCGACCAACTGCGTGTCGCTGCCGACGAAAACCCCGTCGCCGATCACCGTCGTGTGCTTGGCGATCCCGTCATAGTTGCACGTGATCGTCCCGGCGCCGATGTTGGCCTTCTTTCCCACGATGGCATCGCCGACGTAGGCCAGGTGGTTCGCCTTCGACCCCTTCCCGATCCGGCTTTTCTTCACCTCGACGAAATTCCCGATGCGGGCATCCTCCCCGATGTCCGATTCCGGCCGCAAGTGGACGAACGGGCCAAGGATTGCGCCCTTTCGCACATGCGAATCCGTGAGCACAGAGTACGGTTTCAGGTGTGCGCCGTCGTCCACCCGACAATTCTCCACCACGCATCCGGCCTGGATCCTGACCCCCTTTCCGATCCTCGTCTTCCCGAGCAGCACGACCCCGGGTTCGATCATCGAGTCGGCTCCCACGGAGACTTCCGCCTCGATGTAGGTGCGATCCGGCGCCACGACGGTCACCCCGCTGTCCAACAGGGCATCGATCTTCGCCCGCCGCAGCACCTCGGCGGCCTCGGCGAGTTCCTTTCGGGAGTTGATCCCGCGCACCTCGTCGGGGTTCCCGGCGACGACGGGCACGACGATCTTCCCCTCCTGGAGGGCCTGCACGACCAGGTCGGTCAGGTAGAACTCCCGCTGCACGTTGACGTCGGTCAGGCGCGGGAGGTTCCTCGCGAGGAACCTCCGGTCGAAGACGTATGTCCCCGAGTTCACCTCCCGGATCTTCCGGATCTCGGGACCGCCGTCCCTCTCCTCGACAATCCGCGCGACGGTGCCGTCCGGGTTCCGCAGAACACGCCCGTACCCGGAAGGGTTGGAGAGGATCCCGGTCAACACGGACGCGGCGGCCTTCCTGCGCCTCCTGGTTGTGATGAGAGCACGGATGGTGCGGGGATGAATGAGCGGAGCATCCCCGCAGAGGACGACGACCTCCTTCGCCTTGGAGGAGAGCACGGAAAGCCCGCAACGGGCGGCATCTCCGGTCCCCAGCTGGGTTTCCTGGATCGCCACCTTCCCCCCGAACTCCTCCGCCGTCCCGGCCAATTTCTCCCGCCCCTGGCCGAGCACGAAGGCGATCTCGGCGATCCCGGCCTTTCTGGCCGCGCGGGCGACGTGCCACAGCATCGGCCTGCCCGAAACGGGATGCGCCACCTTGGGGAGGAGGGACTTCATCCTTTTTCCCTGCCCCGCAGCAAGAATGATCGCGGAGACACCTGCCATGGACCTCATCCTTTCCGGGATGGTAGAATTGGCCACGTCCGGCCGTACTAAAGTGTACCCGGTTTCCCCGGGGAAAGGGAACGCCGAAAGTGACGGATCTGAAGAACGCTTTGGACAAAATCGAGGCGGACCTCAACGAGCTGAAGCGCCAGTATGACCTCTTCTTCCAGGGAACCAGGCGCACCGAACCCCTGGAGGAGCGCAGGATCCTCGGGTGGATGGTTAGCCGTATGGGGCAGCGGAAGCTTCCGAACACTTCCGACCAATTCCGGTTCAGCAGCCTGCAGAACCGGTTCCATTCCTATTCCAACCTGTGGACCCGGATGATCAGGGATCTGGAGGAGGGCCGGCTTACGCGGGACAGCGGAGGAAAGATCGCCCGCGCGACCCCCTTAGGCAAGGAAACGATCCCCCCGGACCAGCTGGATCAGGTGCTCGAGCAGCTGAAGAACGCCCGGAAGGAGTGCGGCATTACAACGGAAGAGAAAGACCTCGACGCCCTGCGGGAGATTCTCAAGACCCGCGCTGCTGAAATCGCCGAGAAGTCCGGCGCGCGCCGGGTCGAGTTCCGTGTCACCATCGAGGGGGGAAAACCGAAAATCAAGGCGGGAACGCGCTAACCCGCGGCAGACATCCGGGCGATCGACCTCTGAAGGGCGCTCGACATCTTGCGGTACAAAGCGTCGTCCATCGCCAGGTCCTTGAGGGCGTTTTCGGCCCGTTCGTGGGCCCGCCGCGCGCGATCGACGTCGATCTCGTCGGCCTTTTCCGCGACATCCGCCAGGATGACCACTCGATCCGACGTCACCTCCGCGAACCCGCCTCCCACGGCGATTTTCCATTCCTGGTTACTCTTCCGGTAGCGGAGCACCCCGATCGAAAGGATCACCAGGAACGGTGTGTGGTCGGGAAGCACGCCGAACTCCCCTTCGTACCCGGGGGCGATGACCTCGTCCACCTCCTCGGAGACGAGGAGACGCTCCGGCGTAACCAGTTCCAGTTTGATCGTCGATGCCATCGTGCTCTTCCCCGTAAGCTCGGCTTTGCGGAACGACTCGTGTTACGCGCTTTCGATTCGCCTCATTCGGCGGCGAGGAGCTTCTTCCCCGCCTCGATCGCTTCCTCGATCGTGCCGACCATATAGAACGCCTGCTCGGGGAGGTCGTCGTGCTTCCCGTCGACGATCTCCTTGAAGGAACGGATCGTATCCTCGAGGCGAACGTACTTTCCCGGAATCCCGGTGAACTGCTCGGCAACGAAGAACGGCTGCGAGAGGAACCGCTGGATCTTGCGCGCCCGGGCGACCAGCAGCTTGTCGTCTTCCGACAGTTCGTCCATGCCGAGGATCGCGATGATATCCTGCAGGTCCTTGTACCGCTGGAGGACCTTCTGGACCGCGCGAGCGACATCGTAGTGCTCTTGCCCCAGGACGAGCGGGGAGAGGATCCGCGATGTGGAGTCCAGCGGGTCGACTGCCGGGTAGATCCCGAGCTCCGCGATCTGGCGGGACAACACGGTCGTGGCGTCGAGGTGCGAGAACGTCGTCGCCGGCGCCGGGTCGGTCAGGTCGTCCGCGGGGACGTAGATCGCCTGGACCGAGGTGATCGAGCCGCGGTTTGTGGACGTAATCCGCTCCTGGAGCTCCCCGAGGTCGGTGGACAGTGTCGGCTGGTAGCCGACCGCCGAGGGGATCCGTCCCAGAAGAGCCGATACCTCGGAGCCGGCCTGGGTGAACCGGAAGATGTTGTCGATGAAGAGGAGCACGTCCTGCCCCTCCTCGTCGCGGAAATATTCCGCGGCGGTCAAGGCCGACAGGCCGACGCGCGCCCGCGCGCCGGGAGGCTCGGTCATCTGCCCGAAAACCAGGCAAGCCTTCTCGAGGACTTTGGACTCCTTCATCTCGAGCCACAGGTCGTTTCCCTCGCGCGTGCGTTCGCCCACCCCGCCGAACACCGAGTAGCCCCCGTGCTCGATCGCGATGTTGTGAATGAGCTCCATGATGATCACGGTCTTCCCCACGCCTGCACCGCCGAACAGGCCGATCTTCCCCCCCTTGGAGTAGGGAGCCAAAAGATCGACGACCTTGAGCCCCGTCTCGAGGATCTCGACCTTGGTCGACTGCTCCTCGAAGGAAGGGGGGTGCCTGTGGATCGGGTACCGTTTCTCCGTGGCAATCTCCCCCATCTCGTCGACGGGATTCCCGATCACGTTCATGATGCGGCCCAGGGTCTGCGGGCCGACCGGAATGGTGATCGGGCCGCCGGTATCGGTCGCTTCCATCCCGCGGACGAGGCCGTCGGTCGTGTCCATCGCGATGGTGCGGACGATGTTGTCGCCCAGGTGCAAGGCCACCTCGACGGTGAGGTTCCCCTCCTTGTCGCTGATGCTCGGGTTGGAGATCTTGACCGCATTATAGAGCGCCGGAAGCTTGCCGGCCTCGAACCGGACATCCACGACGGGTCCGATCACCTGGACGATATTTCCCTTGTTCATGATTCTTTCGCCTCCTTCGATATCCGTAGCAAAGCGGCCCGCCCGGGGGCAAGCCTTGATCGATGTTATCCCTTGAGCGCCTCGGCTCCACCGATGATCTCCATCAGTTCCTTGGTGATGGAGGCCTGTCGCGCGCGGTTCATCTGAAGCGTGAGCCGGGAGATCATGTCCACCGCGTTGTTGGTGGCCGAATCCATCGCCGTCATCCTCGCGCCGTGCTCTCCCGCCACCGACTCGAGCAGCATCCGGAAGATCTGCACCTCCACATACTTGGGCAGCAAAGCCGCCAGGATTTCCTTCTGGGAAGGCTCATAGAGGTAATCGATGCCCTCATCGGGCGCTTCCCCTTCCGCCGTATCGAACGCGATGGGGAAGAGCCTTTCCATTCGGACGCTCTGCGAAATGGCCGACCGGAACTCGTTAAACGCGATCACTACCTCGTCAAACTCTTTCGACAGGAAACCTCCCACGAGATCGTCCGCGATCTGCGTAGCATGAGCGTAGGACAGCGTCCCCAGGACGTTCATGTACTCCTTGTGCATCGGCACGTGTCGCCTGCGGAAGAAATCGCGGGCCTTCCGGCCGACCACGTAGAGCGCGGCCTCCCCGTGCCTCTCCCTGTTCTCCTGGAGGAATCGGTTGGATGCGCGGAGCAGATTCGAGTTGAACCCTCCGCACAAGCCCCGGTCCGAGGTGATCACGAGGAGTCCGAGCTTCTTCGTCTCCCGGGGCAACAGGAGCGGGTGCGCATCCTGCCCGGCCCGCCGAGCAACCGCCTGGACGACTTCCCGCATCTGGCGTGCGAACGGCCGCGCGGCGACGATGGCGTCCTGCGCCCGCTTGAGCTTTGCAGCGGACACCATCTTCATCGCCTTCGTGATCTGCTGGGTGCTTTTGACGCTCCCGATCCGTTTCCGGATCGCGCGGAGGTTCGCCATGGTTCCTCGTCGCCCCTTTGCGCGCCGTTATTCCTGGAATACGCCGCGGAATTCCTCGAGGGCGGCGATGAGCTTTGTTTTCAGGTCGTCGTCGATCGTCTTCCTCTCGAGAAGGTCCGCGAGGGTCGCACCGTGCTTGTCCCGCATGAAGGCGGCAAGCTCTGTCTCGTAGCGGGCGAGCGAGGAGACATCGTAGCCGTCGGTGAAACCGTTGGTCGCCGCGAAGATCGTCACGATCTGCCGCTCCACGGGCTGGGGTTCGTACTGGGCCTGTTTGAGGATCTCCATCAGCCGGGCACCCCGCGCCAGCTGCATCTGAGTGGCCTTATCGAGGTCCGACCCGAACTGGGCGAACGCCGCCATCTCGCGGTATTGCGCGAGCTCCAGCCGGAGCCTTCCGGCGACCTGCTTCATCGCCTTGATCTGCGCGTTCCCGCCGACGCGGGACACGGAGAGGCCGACGTTCACCGCCGGTCGGACGCCAGCGTAGAACAGGTCGGCCTCAAGGTAGATTTGGCCGTCCGTGATCGAGATGACGTTCGTCGGGATGTAGGCCGAAACGTCCCCGGCCTGCGTCTCGATGATCGGCAGTGCCGTCAGCGATCCGCCCCCCTCGGCGTCGGAAAGCTTGGCTGCGCGCTCGAGCAGGCGGGAATGCAGATAGAAGACGTCGCCCGGGTACGCCTCCCGCCCCGGCGGCCTGCGCAGCAGCAGGGAAAGCTGCCGGTAGGCCACTGCGTGCTTGGACAAGTCGTCGTAGATGCACAGCGCGTGACGGCCGCTGTCGCGGTAGTACTCCCCCATCGTGCACCCCGCGTAGGGGGCAATGAAGTTGATCGGGGCGGACTGGGCGGCGGTCGCGGAGATGACGATCGTGTAGTCCATTGCTCCGAACTGCCTAAGCTTCTCGACCACCTGGGCGACCGTCGACTGCTTCTGGCCGATCGCCACGTAGACGCAGATGACACCGGTCCCCTTCTGGTTGATAATCGTGTCGAGGGCCACGGCGGTTTTCCCCGTCTGGCGGTCGCCGATGATGAGCTCGCGCTGCCCGCGGCCGATCGGGATCATCGAGTCGATCGCCTTGATGCCTGTCTGGAGCGGCTCCTTCACCGGCTGGCGCCTGACGATCCCCGGGGCAATGACCTCGATGCGGCGGAACTCCTTCGTCTCGATGGGCCCCCTGCCGTCGATCGGCTGCCCCAAGGGGTTCAACACCCGCCCGACCATCGCGTCTCCGACCGGCACCTCGACGATGCGGCCGGTGCGGCGGACGACGTCCCCTTCCTTGATAAGCTGGTCGTCTCCCAAAAGGGCGATGCCGACGTTGTCCTCCTCGAGGTTCAGCACAATCCCCCGGACGTCCCCGGGGAACTCGAGAAGCTCCCCGGCCATCGCCTTCTCCAGCCCGTAAACGCGGGCGATGCCGTCCCCGACGGAAAGGACGACACCGGTCTCGGCGACGTCCACGCGGGTTTCGTAGCCCTTGATCTGACTTTTGAGGATCTCCGTGATCTCATCTGCGCGGATGCTCATGGCGCTTGTCTCACCCCTTCTCTAGATTTTCCCGGATCTGTTCGATCTGCGTCCGTGCGCTCCCGTCGTAGACGGTGGAGCCGACCTTGACGACCATTCCCCCCAGCACGGCAGGTTCGACCTTTTCCTCCAGAACGACCTTCTTGCCGGTCTGCCCTTCGAGGACCGATTGCAGCAGATCGCGCTGGGCGCCCGCAAGCGGCATCGGTACCACCACCTCGACCCGCTCGATCCCCTCGGTCTGCTCGATCATCCGGCGCAGCTCCGTCACGATCGGAGAGAGGATGTTCATCCGTCTTTTGTCGACCAGCAGAAAAAGGAAATTCCTCGTCGATGGGAGAAACCCTAAGGGCGCAAGGGACGCCTCGAGGACGGCTTTCTTGTCCCGGCGGTTGATGTGCGCGGCTTCCAGCATCTCGCGCAGGTGGGGGATTTCGGCCATCAGCCGGTTGAACCGCTCCGCCTCATCCAGGATCCTGCGGAGATCCCCTTCTTCCTGACCGATGGCGATCAGCGCGCGGGCATACCTCCTTGCCAGGCTTCCTCCGATCACCGCACGATCTCCCGGATCCTGTCGATGTTCTCCCGCACCATTCGCTCCTGGTCCCCCTTCGAGAGCGTCTTCGAGACGATCTCCTCGGCGGCCCGGGCGGAAAGCTCCGCCGTCTCTTTGCGGAGATCGTGCCGGGCTTTTTTCACTTCCTGCTCGGCGGCGAACTGCACCTGGGCGTGGAGCCGTTCGACCTCGGCCTGCGCCACTTCCTTAATCCGTCGCGTCTCCTCTGCGGCCTCGGCGTCCATCTTCCGGCTCATCTCCGCGATCTCCTTGGAGAGCTTGGCCATGCGGATCTCGATCGCCAGGAGCTTCTCCGCCGCGGATGCCCTCGCCCGGGCCGCCTCGTCGATCGATTTCCTGAGCATCTCCGTCCGTTCCTTGAGATACGCTCCGACGGGCTTCCTCAGGAAATAGACGAGGACCCCCACCAGAATGCTGAAGTTCACGGCCTGCTTGAAAATCTCCCACCACGGGATTCCCGCGGCGCCACCCGCTTCGGACGCGGCGAGCGCGACGGCTGGCGCGACAAGGAAACCAAGGAGGAGCAGGATCTCCCTCACGCCACACGCCTCCCGAGAATCTTCTCGGCGATCTCCTGCGACAAGTGCGACACCTCGGTGCGCAGCACACGGGCGGCCTCTTCTTTCTCCGCGAGGATCTGCCCTTTCATCTTGTCGATCTGCCGGTTGGTCTCTTCCATGACCGCTTCGATCCCCTTCCGCTCTGCCCGGGACGCTTCTTCCAGCCGGGCGCGTTTGCGGGCGAGGATCTCGGCGGCCGCCTTCCGCCGGGACTCGTCATACTCCCGGGTCTTGGCATCGGCATCGGCGATCAGCTGTTTCGCTTCCTCCAGCGGTCGGACGGAAAGGTTTTCGCGTTCCTGGAACGTGGCGAGAACAGGCCGGATGAGAGTCACGGAAAGGACGAATGCCAGGAAGACCACCAGCCCCATCTGAAGAACGGCGAGCAGTGTGATGTCCAACGTCTCGAATATCTTGAGGACGAGTTCCATGAAACCGTCTCCCCCGGAATTCCCTGCAGGCTAACGACATGCGCAGATGGGTAAACGGGAAATTGGTATCACGGGAGGAAAGCCGCTGTCAAGCGGTTAGTGGGGGAAATCGCCCTCCTGTCCGGACAGTTCGGAGGCAGAAAGAGGAGGGGCACCACGGATTTCCGCGGCGCCCTTCCTCTTCTCGGGAATTTCTTTCATTTCCGGCGGGCTTCCGTCCCGTCGGAAGCCGGATCTATCCTCCCGTTACTTCTTGGGAGCCTCTTCCATCGGTTTTGCCTCTTCCATCGGCTTTGCCTCTTCCATCGGTTTTGCCTCTTCCATCGCCTTCTCCGGCATGGAAGGCGCCATCGCCGCGTTGTCGGCAGGAGCGGCCTGCTCGGCGGGCGGCGGCGGAGGAGGAGGAGGAGCCTCCTTCTTCGCGCATGCTGCCAGACTAAATGATGCGGCAAAGACCAGACTCAGAAACAGTGCCCATAATTTACGCATTTTTTAACGCTCCTTTCCTGTCGTGGTTTGTCCGTTTCCCGGATACAAATGGTTGGCGGTTATGCGGCAAAATATAGCACATACCGAACGTGTTGCAACTGTTTTTTCCCCTTATTCCTGGCGCTCGGTATCGTATTTCCCCCCAGCAAATCCCTGATCCCCAGTGAATAGAATGTCGCAGATCCTTGTGAACTCCTCCTCGGAAAAGTAGGAGACTTCTACTCTCCCCTTCTTCGTCGTCCCCCGGATGCGCACCCTCGTGCCCCCTCTCCGGGACAATCGATCCTCCAGGTCCTTAAGATGCAGATCACGGCGCTTGGGTTTGCGCGTCGCCTCCTTCCTCTCCCCCTCCTGGCACATACGCTCCGCCTCGCGTACGGAGAGCCCCCTGCGCAACACGGTCTCGAAAATCGCCGGAAGCCGGCCGGGGGGCGCCGACAGGAGCGCGCGCGCGTGCCCCGCGGAGATGCGGCCGTCCACGACCGCCTGTTTCACGAAAGCAGGGAGCTTGAGCAGCCGGACCGTGTTCGCCACCGTGACACGGTCCTTCCCTACACGCCGCGCGACCTCCTCGTGCGAGAGCGCGAACTCGGTGGATAGCCGATGGTACGCCTCCGCAAGCTCGATGGCGTTCAGGTCCGTGCGCTGGACATTCTCCACCAGGGCGGCCTCGAGCGATTCCCGGTCGGAAAACTTCTTGACGATGGCGGGGATCGTCTCTACGCCTGCGGCCTGTGCGGCGCGCAGCCTCCGTTCCCCCGCGACGAGTTCGTACCCGGCGGTCGTGGGGCGAACGAGGACGGGTTGCAGAACCCCCTTCTCCCGCACGGACTCGACCAGGTCCCGCAGCTCTCCCGCGGAAAACGAGCGACGGGGCTGCTGGGAGCCGGCCCGGATTTCGTTCACCGGGATGTGCAGGAAGACGGGCTCCCGTTCGGCAGGACCCGGGAGAAGGGCCGACAGGCCTCTTCCCAGAACCTTCTTTTTCAGCGGATCGGGTTTTCGCTCCATCGGCTCACCATCTCTTTGGCAAGTTCGAGGTATGAGGCCGCCCCGCGCGAACTCACCGCGTACAGGATCGCCGGCTTCCCGAAGGACGGGGATTCGGAAAGCCGCACGTTACGGTGTATAACTGTTTGAAATACTTGGGAATTTAGGTTTCCCCGCGCCTCCGCGGCGACCTGGTGCGACAGGTTGTTTCGCGAATCGAACATGGTGAGGAGGACACCCTCGACCCGGAGGGAGGGGTTGACCGACTCCCGGATCTTCTCGATGGTCCGGTAGAGGCTTCCCAGGCCTTCGAGGGCGTAATATTCGCACTGCAGGGGAATCAGCACGGACCTTGCCGCGCACAGGGCGTTTACGGTCAAGAGCCCCAGGGACGGGGGGCAGTCGATGAGGATCACCTCATACCGCTCCACAAGGGGGCGCAACGCCTCACGAAGCCGCGTCTCCCACCCCTCCCGGCCGACCAATTCGATCTCCGCGCCGATCAGGTCTGCCGTTGCCGGAAGAAGGTGTAGAAACGGGAGATCGGTTTCGCAGACCGCCTCCGTCGCCGGGATTTCGTCCATCACCACGCGGTAGACGTTCTTGTCATACTCTCCCCCGGGGGCGCCGCCCACCCCCGACGTCGCGTTCGCCTGAGGGTCCAGGTCCACGAGGAGGGTCCTCTTCTCCATCACCGCGAGGGAAGCGGCAAGGTTGACCACCGTGGTGGTCTTCCCCACCCCCCCTTTCTGGTTGGCGACAGCGATGATGTGGGTCAAGCGTTCCCTCTCCGGAAGCCTTCGATACCGGGCGATTTCGAGAAATACGGTATATGTATCACGCCGGGCGACACGGTAGGAACGAATTTCTTCCGGCCTCCCGCCAGGCCCCCAGTGTACCGTCTCGAAAATAGCTTGACGCACCGAGAGCGTCGATGCGCCGCGCCAGCAAGGCGCGCGACGGAGGATGGCGGGGGACGCACCCGGTTCTTCTGCGCTTCTCTTCTCCTGTATTCACAGGATCCGGATCTCCCGGATCTCCCGGAAACCCATTCGCAAAGGGAGTTCGAACCGGATGGTGCGTTCCTGGCAATCCTCCGGAGGGGAGAAGCCCTCTTCCCCAGGGGACTTCTTTCTCCCCTTTCCGGGCCCCTTCATCAGGAGAACGCGCCCCGCCGCAGCGATGTAGGGGCGGAGAACGGTCACGGCCGCCTCGGCCGGGAGGGTGGCCCGGGTGACGATGTGCTCGAATGTCCCGATGGGGAGGAGGCGACTCGTTTCCAGGCGGGCCTGCACTACCTCTGCGTTGGCAAGGGAGAGCCTCCGGAGGGTATGCGACAGGAATGCGCATTTCTTCCCCGAGGACTCCAAGAGAAGGAATCGGGACCCGGGCAGAACGACTGCCAGGGGAATGCCGGGGTATCCGGCCCCCGAGCCAAAGTCCAGGATCCGTCCGGGAAACGGGGTAAAGCGAAGGAGGAGAAGGGAGTCCAGGATGTGCTTGACGGCGACATCCGCCGGTTCAGTGATTGCCGTGAGCCGGATCGACCGGTTCCATCGAAGCATCTCCCGAGCGTGGTCGACAAGTTTTTCCACGGCAGGCAGCGGAACGGAAAGACCCGCCCCGGCGATCAGGCCGGCGAGAAAATCGCTCGAGGGTACCGGGATGTCAGTGGGTGGGGACACTCTCACCGGGGACACTCCTGGGTGTATCGTCGAATGAAACAGGAGTGTCCCCGCTCAACAGAAGGAATGTCCCCGGTGATCTCTCGGAGCCCCTGTTTCACGTGGAACACCCTACTGCCTTCCGGCGGCCGCCCTCCCCTTCGTAAGCGCGACGAGGAGGAGAGACACCGCCGCCGGGGTGACCCCGGGGATCCGGCTGGCGTGCCCGATCGAGGCAGGCCTGACCCGGACGAGCTTGTCCCGGACCTCGGTCGACAGGCCGTAGACCGACTCGAAGGGGAAATCCCCGGGAAACCTCATCTCTTCGTATTTCCTAAGCTTTTTCGCATCCTCCTCCTGGCGGCGGATATACCCGTCGAACTTGACGATGAGTTCCGCCTGGGCTACCACCTCCGGGGAGAACCGCGAAAGATCCGGATCGTTCGCCACGACGAGAGCGGCCGTCACCTCGGGCCGGCGCAGCAATTCCGCGTACGGGATCCCGGGACGGACCGGCGCACCTCCCGCGTCCACGACAGCCTGCGCCAGCGGGTGCCCCGAAGAGACGCGGGACGTCTCGAGGGCGGACAGCAGCGAGGACAGCCCCTCCCTCTTCTTGCAGAAGTTCCGGTATCGCTCCCCGGAGAGCAACCCCATCCGGTACCCGGTTTCCGAAAGGCGCAAATCGGCATTGTCCTCCCGCAGAAGTAGCCGGTATTCAGCCCGGGAGGTGAACATCCGGTACGGCTCCTGGGCCCCCTTCGTGACCAGATCGTCAATCATAACACCTGTGTACGCCTCGCTGCGGCCGAACACAACGGGCTCCTCACCCCGCACTTTCCGCGCCGCATTGATCCCGGCGACGATTCCCTGTGCCGCGGCCTCCTCGTACCCGCTGGTGCCGTTGATCTGCCCAGCGTGGAACAGGTTCCTTACGACTTTCGTTTCGAGGGAGGGATAAAGCTGCACCGGGTCGACGAAATCGTACTCGATGGCGTATCCCGGGCGGACGATCTCCACCTCTTCCAGGCCGGGGATGGTCCGGAGCATCGCAAGCTGGATATCGTAAGGGAGGCTCGTCGAGACCCCGTTCGGGTAATACTCGGCGGTGCGAAGACCTTCCGGCTCCAGGAAGACGTGGTGGCGCTCCTTGTCGGTGAACCGGACCACCTTGTCCTCAATCGAGGGGCAGTATCTCGGCCCGACCCCCTGGATCACCCCGGAATAGAGGGGGGAGCGCGAAAGGCCGGACCGGATCGCCTCGTGGGTCCTCGCGTTCGTGTGTGTAACGTAGCAAGGAACCTGGGGCCGGCGGATCTCTTTGTTTTCAAATGAAAAAGGAACGGGGGGATCGTCGCCGTATTGTGGTTCGGTACGGGAGAAATCGATCGTTTTCCCGTCCAGCCGGGGGGTGGTGCCGGTCTTGAGGCGCCCGACGGAGAACCCCAGTTCCCGCAGGGAATCGGATAGCTTCATCGCGGGGAAATCCCCCGCCCGCCCCGCCGGGAAATTCACCAGTCCGATGTGGACAAGGCCCTTGAGAAAGGTGCCGGTGCACAGGACCACCGTTTTCCCCCGGTACCGGATTCCCAGGTTCGTTTCGACACCCGACGCCACCCCCCCCTCCGCGAAGACGGCGTCGACCATGGCCTGCTTGACATCCAGCCCATAGGTGCTCTCCAACGCCTTTTTCATCCGGAGGCGATAGAGCTGCTTGTCCGCCTGTGCTCGGGACGATCGGACCGCCGGTCCCTTGCTCGTGTTCAGCTGACGGAACTGGATCCCCGTCGCGTCGATATTTTTCGCCATCTCGCCACCCAGTGCGTCGATCTCCCGGACGAGATGCCCTTTGGCCAGCCCGCCGATCGCGGGGTTGCACGACATGAGCCCGATGGCATCGGCGTTGATCGTGAGGAGGAGGGTGGAACACCTCATCCGGGCGGCGGCCAGGGCCGCCTCGCAGCCGGCGTGGCCTCCTCCGACAACGACCACGTCATATTCCTTCGGGTATTCGTACATGCTCACTGCGTATCGTCTCCTCCCCCTGTTTCACGTGAAACGGAATACAATAAACATATGCATAACAGCTATTTCCCTATACAGAACGTATCGAAGATGGTGTTCAGCACTTCTTCGGGGGCGATCTCCCCGGTAAGTTCGGCAAGCGCCTGCGCCGCGTCCCGGACGTCGGAGGCGATGAATTCCAGCGGAAGGCCTCTTCCGGCCGCCTCTTGTCCTCGCTCCAGCGCGGCGTCCGCCTTCCTGGCCGCATCGAGGTGGCGGAGGCGGGTAAGCGGTGCTTCGGCAATTATAGCATCCTCCTCCGGGGCGATCTCGCAGGCGATCGTCCCGAGAAGGCCGTCGACTCCCTCCCCGGTCTTCGCCGACAACGTAAGGGTCCCGTTGTGACCGGGACCCCGGAAGTGGGCCCCGTCCTCGGCAGCCGTGAGGTCCCGCTTGTTCAGGAGAACCAGATGGGGGCGCCCCGCCACTTCCCGGTACGCATCGAAATCTCCCTCGTGCGCCGGGCGGCTCCCGTCGAGGACGAACAGGGTGAGATCCGCCCCGGCGATGATCTCCCGGCTCCGCCTTACCCCTTCCCGTTCCACCGGGTCCGAAGCCTCCCGCAATCCCGCCGTGTCGACGAGCCGCAGCGGAATCCCCGATAGGGAAATTTCCCCAGATAGGTAGTCCCGCGTGGTGCCCGGGGTCTCCGTTACGATCGCCCGCTCCTCCCCCAGGATGCGGTTCAGCAGTCGCGATTTCCCCACATTGGCCACCCCTGCGATCGCCACGGTCGCCCCGTCCCGGTACCGATGCCCCCGGGTGTACGACGCGAGCTGCCGCCCGACCCTGTCTCTTAAATCCGACACCCGTGCTTTGAGTTGTTCGTGAGACAGGGGGGGGATGTCCTCCTCCTCGGAAAAATCGATGGAAGACTCCAGCAGCGTGAGAAGCGATACGATTTCCGACCGGAGGGGGGAGATCGTATCCCGGATTCCTCCTTTGAGCTGCCGAAGGGCCGCCCGGGCCGCCCCGCCCGTCCTCGCCACAATCAGGTCGGCCAGTGCCTCCGCCTGCGTAAGGTCCAACTTCCCGTTTTGGAAAGCACGGCGGGAGAATTCCCCTGGGGCGGCGGGAACGGCCCCGTTGTCACATGCGGCGGCGCCGGCCCGCTCCACAAGCAAGGGGTTGCCGTGGAGATGGATTTCCGCCACGTACTCTCCGGTGAAGCTTTCCGGCGCGGGGAAGAATACGACGAGGGCGGAATCGATCTCCTCCCCCTTCCCGTCGCGGACCATACACCGAAGCAGCGTGCGGGGGGAAACCCGGGAAGGATCGACGCCGGTCATCCGGAACGCAATCGAAAACGCTTCCGGGCCGGAAAGGCGCAGGAGGGAAACGGCGCCGGCGCCGGCGGGGGTTATGGGGGCGACAATCGTCGTCCCGCCGCCGTCGCCTGCCCCCCCCCGTTGTCCCGTGTGAGCCCGGGGCCGGTGGTCGTCCACGGGTTCCTCCTTGGGGGGCTAGGCCCTTACGCCCGTGCCGCCTTTTCCGCTTCGGCCTGCCGGTTCTGTATCAGCTGCTGGCCGATGCTCAGCAAATTGTTTGCGAGCCAGTAGATCGTGAGGCCTGTAGGGAACCCCCAGAACATGAACGTGAAGATGAGGGGCAGGAAGAGCATCATCTTCTGCTGGGCGGGGTCCATCCCCCCGGAAGGTGTCATCCTCTGCTGGACGAACATCGAAATTCCCATGAGCAAGGGGAGCAGGCGGATCGGGAGGGTATACCCCGCCAACGAGAGATCCCAAAGATGCTCGGGGGCGGACAGGTCGTTTATCCACAGCATGAACGGGGCGTGGCGAAGCTCGATCGCCACGAGCAGCCCCTTGTAGAGCGCGATGAAAACCGGGATCTGGAGCACCATCGGAAGGCAGCCGCTCAAGGGATTAATCTTGTACGTCTTGTAAAGATTCATCGTCTCCTGCTGCTGCCTCGCCTTGTCGTCCTTGTACTTCTCCTTGATCTGTTTCATGATGGGCCCGAGTTCCTGCATCTTCTTCATCGAGGCCATCGATTTCTTCGTAAGCGGATAGAAGGCGATCTTGATCAGAATCGTCAGGATGATGATGTCGATCCCGTAATTTCCCGTAACCCGGTTGAAGATGGTGAGGAGCCATACGAGGGGCTTCGCCAGGAGGGAGAACCATCCGTAGTCCACCAGCTTCTCCATGTCTTTGCCGGCGGCAGCCAGGAGATTGTACTCCTTCGGCCCCATGAAGGCTCGGGCGGAAAAAGAGACCACCTCCTGCGGCCCCAGAACCGCCGGAGAGCCGGCAAGAGCAAGTCGTAACCCCTCCTCCCCCAGCGGGGAGACCCGCTCGAGACTCCATTCCTTCTCGGGGATGGCGATCAGGGTGAAATACTTTGCATCGGCGGCCGCCCATCGAACCGGGACCTTGTCGATCCCCCCCTTCCGGATCTTCTTGAAGTCGAGACGCTCGATTTTTCCGCCGGCGTCCACCACGGCTCCCTTGAAGGAATAGGAATCGCCGCCCAGCTCCCCCGTGAAGACCTGGGAAAGCCCGATCCCCGGTGTAAGTCTGATCGATTCCGCACTTCCGTTGGTCACCTTCTGGTCCACGTCAAAATCGTACCGGCCGCCGGCGAAGGTGTACTCGCGAGTGATGCGGACTCCGCGCGCGGAAATCCAAGACAGGGAGACGGTCTTCTTCTCCCCGGCCCCGACGGACAACTCGTCGGGCGCGTCCGTGGCAAAGACCGGCAGCTCGGGGAAGACCGGCTGGCTTTCGGCCAGGAACAGGTCGAGGGGAAGCGGACGGACCGACCCGGAACCGATGATGTCCAGGGGTTTTCCCTTCGGTCCGGGGTGTTCGTTGTACCGGTTCAGGAAGAACGACTGGATACCCCCACCGGCGGTGGAAACGGTCGCGGTGTACAGGGGGGTCCGAACGGAAATCCACCGACGCGGATTCTCCCGGCCGGGGACAAGCCCGCCGGGCACCGATGGCGGCGTGCTCGGCCGGGCAGGGGCTCTTTCCACCACGGCGGCATTGTCCCCTGCGCGCTCCCTTGCCGTCTCCTGCTGCTTTGCGGGCGTCGGTGCGCCTTCGCGCCCGGGTCCGAACAGCTGCTGATAGGCAAGCATAATGGCGACCGACAGAACGATCGCCAGGATCATCCTTTTTTCCATCGATACCTCGTGCCGAAAATCTGGATTCGCCGCGGTTCGTCCAGTCCCCCGGGATGAAAGGGATGGCACCGCAGGATCCGCCACATTCCGTCCAGAATACCCACCAGGGTGCCGTTCAGGCGGAGAGATCCGATCGTGTACTCCGAACAGCTTGGGTAGAAACGGCAGCAATCACCGAGAAACGGGGATACCAGCCGCCGGTAGCCGCTCAGGAGGATTATCGGGATGTCTCTTGCTCGCACGGGGTAGGTTCCCTCCTCTTCCCCCAACTACGCTCTATCGCGGAAAGGAGCTCGGCGGAAACCGATGCGAGATCCGCATCCCGGGGTACTTTCCTCACCACGATGGCCGTTCGGGTCCCCACCGGAAAAACGCGCTTGTTGTGCCGGTAGAATTCCCGCAGGAGACGCTTTACCCGGTTCCGAACCACCGCGTTTCCCACCCGCCGGCCGACGGAGATTCCGATTTTCCGGGAAACGGGGACGCCCCCCTCCCCCCCGGAGGCGCGGAAATCCCGATAGATGCTGTAGTGCGGTGTGGATGCGCGCTCCCCCCGGCGAACCACGTCCCGGTATTCGCGGTCGGTGCGCAGCATTTCCGTCTTTGTCAGCCGAATACTTACCACGCGCGTCCGGGCCTTCCCCAACCCGGATAAGGTTACTTCTTGCCGCTGACCGAAACGGCGAGCCGCTTCCGCCCCTTCGCGCGACGTCGGGAAATGATCTGCCTGCCCGCCGGAGTCGACATCCGGCGGCGAAATCCGTGGGTTCGCAGTCGCCGTCTGTTGTGCGGCTGGTAGGTGCGTTTCATCCTGGAACACTCCTTCCTTGGTACCTACACGCTTCCCTGGAAAAAAGACAAGATATTCCGTTTGTTCCGCCCGTGTCAACTATGATTTTCCTTCCTGTGGTACACTGCGCATGCCGTGAGCCGAAACCGAACGACGCGTCTTTCCCCCCTGCGCCGGCTCCTGTCGTTCCCGCTGATGCAGTCCGGGAGGAAGAGGAAAACCGCCCCTGCTTCCGAAGAGGAACTCCTCTTCGAACTGGCGGGCCTCAACCCGGAAAACCTCCTCTTCGGCCGGTTCCGGCCGGAGGAGGTCCGGGAGCGGATCCGGGACGCGGGCATCTTCGAGGGGCTCGCGCGCCGGGGGTACCACGATCCCGTCCTCACGCTCTCGTGTGCGGACCCGGAGGATCAGCGCGTCTGCCTGTTCGCGGGGAGGAAGTCCCGCGATCGACTCCTCATGGAAGTTCGGGTCCAGATCCGCGCGTTCCGTCCCGGCAAGCCGATCGGATCGTTCCCCGAGGGGACCGTCTTTCGGATGCTCCTCATCCACTGGCTCGCCTTATCCGACCCGGAACGTCCGTTTTCGATCGACCGCCCCCGGCTTCCCGGGCAGGAGCGACCGGGCCTGGGGCTGGTTTCGGAATGCCTGTCCTTTCTCCGGCAGATCGGAAAGGAGTTCCTCCTCGACGGCATTCTCGACGTCCCCGATCATTTTCACACCGCCCTTATCTACTCCCGGACATTCCGGTTCCTCGACCCGCGAGCCGAGGGGCGGTTCCAGGCGATGGCGCGGGACCTCAAGGGGATTCCCCTCGCGCTCGCCTCGGAGGCCGTCCAGGAAGGGTGCCTAATCGACGCCGGTACCGGCCAGCCTGTCCCCTGGGAGCCTGCGGAACAGATAATGCCGCTACGCGAACCCCTTCGCCGCCATTTCCGATCCTCCGCGTTCCGCCGCATCCGCGACGAGGTCAGTTCGGCTCTCCGGGTGGGCGTGGACTGGGATCGATACCGGTCTAAAATTGCCGCGAAGGAAAGATCGGGAAAATATCCTTGATTCCTCTTTTCGGGGTATGGTAACCTTCCCTCGCCTTAAGCCTGACAGCGCGGCGTAATCCTACCTCTTCCGAAT
>DATHRT010000057.1:0-2233 GCA_035464915.1 Candidatus Limnocylindria bacterium | reverse complement strand
CCGCAGCAGAGGACCCTTCCCTTCTCGACGATGCGGTGGAGACGGCGGTGCGCCGGTTCCAGCGAAGACACGGGCTTGCAGTCGACGGCGTCGTCGGCCGGCATACCTTGGCCGCGTTGAACGTCCCCGTCGAGAAGCGGGTCCGGCAGATCGAATTGAACTTGGAACGCTGGCGCTGGATTCCCCATGACCTGGGCGACCGGCATATCCTGGTGAACATCCCGGAATACAAAATGAGAATCGTCGAGAATTACGAAACCGTGATGGATATGCGGATCGTCGTCGGAAAGGAATACACGGCGACGCCGGTATTCAGCGGGACGATCAAATATCTGGAGGTAAATCCTTACTGGAACATCCCGCACAGCATCGCGGTCGAGGAAATTTTACCCAAAATCCGGAAAGACCCCGATTATCTGACGAAACAGAGGATCCGGGTATTCGGGAGCTGGCGGGAGAACGCGCCGGAAATCGACCCGGCGACCGTCGATTGGAACCAGGTGACCGACAGGAGCTTTACTTTCAAGCTGCGCCAGGATCCCGGCCCGTTAAATCCCCTCGGCCGGGTAAAATTCATCCTCCCGAACAAGTTCGCCGTGTACCTCCACGATACCCCCGCCCGGGGACTGTTCCAAAATCCCGCCCGGGGCCAAAGCCACGGCTGCATTCGGGTGGAAAAACCGTTGGATCTGGCGGCGTATCTCCTGCGCGACGCCCCCCGGCGGACGCGTGAAGCCCTGGCGGAAATGATGGAAGGGGGCGTTCCGGAAGTGATCTCCCTGCGGGACCCGATCCGCGTGCACATTCTCTACTGGACGGCGTGGGTGGACGGGGGGGGGACGGTGAATTTCCGGAACGACATCTATGAGCGGGATCCCCCTCTCGACATGGCCCTGAAGGAGGGCCCTCCCTCCGCAAGGGAGTCGTAAGGCAGGAAAGGCCGTACGGAAACTACCAGAAACGGACCCTGCCGACGTCGACGTGCACAAAGTCGGCCTTTGGGTAGTACCCCACCCCTCCCCTCGAAAGATCCAGGGCCGCCCGACGAAGCGAACGGAGGTGTACGTCCGGAAGGCGGATATCGACCGCCTTTCCCCGCACGTGGAGACTGTTCGTGGCGACGTTTGGCGATCGGGCGTGCAGTTTCGCGTTCGTGGCCGGGGAGCGGTACCCGGAGATGATGTGAAACGGCCCGCGGGATCCCAGCTTCCGGGTAATCGCATGGAGGAAATCCAGGACGCCCGGATCGATGGAGGCGACCTCTCCCGTCCGATGGTCGCGGAGAATGTGATTGATGTCTCCCAGGGCCTCGGGGCAATACCGCCCCCGGACGCAGTAGTCCGCATCCAGGGCTTCTCCCGTGTGCGTGTTGTAGAGGGATAGGCTTCGCACGGGGAGAGCGAGACGATTGACGGCTCCGAACGCGGGAACGGGGGAGAATCCCACTACAGCCGCCAGGGCCCCCAGCTTGAGAAATTCACGGCGATCGATCTTCCGACGGTTCATGACACCCCATGAAACACTGGCTCCCCCCTTGCCATCAACGAGGAGGGTTCGTAAAAAAACTCCTGCGCATTATATCGAAAGATCCCGCCGGAAACTTGAAAAAAATCCATAAAATGCAAGACGCCCGCACGGTCCGGTTTGCATCCAAGGGAGAAAAGAGCCCCCCCCGGGAGGCGCAGGCTCTTGCGGCATCGGGAGGAGCAAGGAGCATGGACCGAAAGGAACATTCCGAAAGACCCAGGCAGGCGACCGTTGCCGGTTACCTAAACACCCTCTTTTTCGCACTCCTCGCCTTCGGGGAGGACGAGGCGGGAAACCTTTTTGTGGCCGACTACGGGACCGGGACCGTGTACCGGGTCACGGCGGAATAGCCGCAGGCCGTGGTTCCGTTTTCCTACATCCTACAACCCGAAGACCTCCTTCACCTTCGCCTCGAACGCCTCGTCCGGGAGCTGTTTCGCCATCGGGACGAACGTTTCCGCCTCGACACCCACCGGGGTGCGGATCGGGGAACCGGCATTTTCGATCACGCGGAGGACCGCCTCCGCGACGGCCACGGGGTCAGGCCCCTCATTGATTTTCTTTGCGACCACGGGGATGAGTTTCGCCGCCAGCTCGGCGTACGGCGACGCCGGGGAGACGGTCGCCGCGCTCGCCACCTGCCCTTTCGACACGAACCGGGTTCCGAAGAGCCCCGGCATCACGGAGTGGACCCGGATCCCGAAGG
>DATHRT010000056.1:0-2229 GCA_035464915.1 Candidatus Limnocylindria bacterium | reverse complement strand
GCGCTTCGTCCCGCCTCTGCGGATGCGATTGCACCGGTGGTGCGCTTACATCATCCTCCTGATCATCCCGGGCCATATTTCCGGCACCAGGGTGCCCGGCCTGCTGGAGGGATTACCGGCCGATTTCTCGTTCGTCTATTTCAGCATCAAGTTCTGGCCCTGGGTTTTCTACCCCTACCTCCTGGCCTACGGGGTGAGCGCCGCATTCCACCTGACACACGGAACGCTCCTCTCTCTCGGCGTGTTCGGCGTCAGGCTGCCCCGCTGGGCGATGGAAGGGAAATCGAAACCGTTCTGGACGGCGTTTGCCACATTCTCCCTTCTCATCGTCTTCGGGGTATTCGCGCTGGGGGGAAAGCTGTTCACGCCCAATACGGACCGCTTCCCCGAACTGAAAGCTTTCTACGAGCAGAAGTTCCAGAAAATCTTCATGCCCTGGAAGGAAGAACCGTAGCACGGGAACGTTTCGATAAAAGCATGGCGCGCGCCATCCGAAAGAATTCGAACCACTTCCGAGATCCCGATCGAGGTGGACCTGGCGGATGAAAATGCCGTCCCGACTTGCGTGAAGATTCCCGAAAAGACACCGGTCACGGAGCGGAGGCCATGGGAGGATTTTCGTCCCTGACGACCGGTAAGACGAACCGGGAACGCCCCCGCGCCCTGGTCCTGCTCCTCCTCGCGGCGTTCTTGTGGAGCCTGGGGGGAACCCTCATCAAGGTGGTGCATTGGCACCCGATGGCCATCGCCGGCATGCGCAGCGCCATTGCGGCCATCCTGATCCGCATCGTTTTCCGCGAGATGTCTTTCACGTGGTCCTTCGACCAGGTGGGCGGAGCCGTCGCGTATGCGTGCACAGTCCTGTCGTTCGTCGTGGCCAACAAGATGACCACTGCCGCCAACGTCATCCTGCTGCAGTACACCGCCCCAATCCACGCCGCCCTCTTCGGGGCATGGTTCCTGAAGGAGCGGGCGACGCGCCTCGACTGGGCGACGATCTTTTTCGCCCTCGCCGGCATGGCGCTCTTTTTCTTCGACCGCCTGACAACCGCGGGGTTCTGGGGGAACATCGTCGCCCTGGGAAGCGGCCTCAGCTACGGATGGCTCGCCCTCTTCCTGCGCAGGCAGAAATCCGGCTCTCCCATGGAATCGGTATTCCTCGGGAACGTGCTCGCGGCTATCGCTGGTCTGCCCTTCATGTTCGGATCGGTCCCGGGGACATCGGATTGGATCGGCCTCGTGCTTCTGGGAGTAGTTCAGCTGGGCCTTCCCTACATCCTGTACGCCATCGCGATCCGGCACGTCTCCGCCGTCGAGTCGTTGCTGATCCTTATGGTCGAACCGGTCCTGAACCCGCTGTGGGCGTTCCTGTTCCTTACAGAAGTCCCGGGACGGATGTCCCTTTTGGGCGGTCTTATCATCCTGGGGGCCGTGACCGCCCGGGGGGCGATACCGCTCCTGCGCGCAAACCCGGAACGATAGCGCGCGGCAGTCCCGCTCCAACGGTGGTTCGCCGGTAGGGGGGACGTGGGGTGGAATTGTATGGTTTGTGTTCCGGGGGAATACTTCTTATTATGGGAAACCATGGATAAGAGGGTGCGCGAGGAAATCGGTCGATTCGTGATGGAGAGCCCTTACAACACCGATACCGGATGGGAGGAACCCTATTTCGAGGAACCTCTGGTAGGATTTGCCTCCGCCTCCGACCCGATTTTCACACTTTACAAAGAGATCATCGGCGATTTCCACCTCACGCCTGCCGAATTCTTCGAGAAGACATTCTCCGTGGAGCTGACTAAGGGCACGGTGATCTGTTGGATACTTCCCATCTCCCGTCGTGCGAGGGAAAGCAACCGCGCCGAAGCGCAGTGGCCGTCGCGGGAATGGGCCCGAACCCGGATCCACGGAGAGACATTCAACGACAAATTGCGGGAGCACCTCGTCGCTTTCCTCGCAAGCCGGGGGCACCGGGCGGTGGCGCCCATACTCTCGCGCGTATGGGAGCGGTTTGAATCCACTCCGGTAGGAATCGCCTCTTCCTGGTCGGAGCGGCACGCAGCCTATGCGGCGGGACTCGGAACGTTCAGCCTGAACGACGGATTGATCACCGAAAGAGGGATCGCTCATCGGTGCGGCAGCGTGATCACCGATTTGCTCCTTACCCCAAGCCCGGTTCCCGTTCAAAGCCACACCGCGAACTGCCTTTTTTGCCGTGAGGGAATTTGCGGG
>DATHRT010000055.1:0-2264 GCA_035464915.1 Candidatus Limnocylindria bacterium | reverse complement strand
CACATCGCGAGGTACAGCGCCAGTTGGTCCGGAAGATGCGGATCGAGGGATCTCCCCGTCTCGCAGTGCGCCGCAAGGGCCGCCGCGGCCTCCTCCCCGACAGTCTCCGCCCGTTTCCCCCGTTCCCCAAGCGATGCAAAGCCCGCGACGCAATGCTCGGTCTCTACCACCAGGAACAGGAACGTCCCCTGCCCCGTCGTAGGCACGGAGAGGACCTCGATGTCGACGGGGAACGTCTCGTTTCCCATGCGGGACGCAAGCACCTTCCGGGCCGCTTCCCGCTGGCGCCGGGCGATCGACAGCGGCAGGTCCCCCGCGGCGGACCATCCCGTAACGGCAAGGATCTTCCCCCGCTCCGGGAGGCGCAGCGGCCGGACCCCCTTTGCAGGAAGGATCTCCGCGTGAATCTTCCCTCCCCCCCGGGGGTAGAACCCGTACGACTCGATGGCAAGCGATGCCTCGACCCCGAGCCTGCGAAGCATCGGGAGGAGCACGCCGGCGGCATAGTGATAGGAGGGGCTGAAAGGGACGTGCGTCCCCCCCGTTATCGTGACGGTGCTCTTCCCCCGCGCAGACAGGAGGGCCGGCAGGATCGTCTGCAGCACCAGAAGGGTGGACCCCGCCGTTCCCACGTCCAGGGAGACGTCCCCCGCCTTCACCTCTCCGGGAGAAAAGACAAGTTCGACGGACCTCTCCCGGTCGCCCTCCACATCAGCGCCGCAGATCGCCTGAGCGGCCCGGACGGAGGCTATGTGCTGGGGCATAAGCCCCGGCCGCTTCCGCCCTTTGCGGATGTTCACGATCCGGAACGGTTTGCGGCAGAGGCAGGAAAGGCAAAGGGCCGTCCGCAGGATCTGCCCGCCGCCTTCCCCGTAGCTGCCGTCGATCTCGATCATCTCCCGGTCCCCTCCCCCCGAAACCAGTGTATCGCGGTCCTCCCCCCCGCTCCATCGGGGGACCACGCGGACAGTTCTGCAGGAAAGAAAAAACGACAAAAGGGGATCTGTATCAGGCGAATTCTGCTGTATACTACGTTTAAACCATAAAGCAGGAAATTCCGTTTCGACGAGAAAATCCGACTGCCGGGGGATCGAAATGATCCGGTTCGAGGGTGTTCACAAGTGGTACGGAGATCTCCATGTGCTGAACAACGTCAACCTCCACGTTAAGAAAGGGGAGGTCGTGGTCGTATGCGGCCCATCCGGCTCTGGAAAATCCACCCTTATCCGCACGATCAACCAGCTCGAGCCGATCGACAAGGGGAAGCTCATCGTCGACAGCATGGATCTTTCCGACCCGAAAGTGAATCTCAACAAGCTCCGGGCGGAGGTCGGGTTCGTCTTCCAGCAGTTCAACCTGTATCCCCACCTCACGGCGCTCAAGAATATCACCCTGGCCCCGATCAAGATCCGCGGAACTTCGAAGAAGGAGGCGGAAGAGCAGGCGGTAAAGCTGCTCGAACGGGTTGGCCTGGCGGAGAAGAGAGACGCCCATCCGTCCCAGCTCTCGGGGGGCCAGCAGCAACGTGTGGCTATCGCGAGGGCCCTGGCGATGAAGCCGAAGATCATGCTCTTCGACGAGCCGACCTCGGCGCTCGACCCCGAGATGATCGGCGAGGTCCTGGACGTCATGAAGGACCTGGCGAAGTCCGGGATGACGATGATGGTGGTGACCCACGAGATGGGGTTCGCCCGCGAGGTGTCGCACCGGGTCTGCTTCATCGACTTCGGCACCATCCTCGAGGAGGCCGAGCCCACCGAGTTCTTCAAGAACCCGAAACACGAAAGGTTGAAGCAGTTCCTGAAGCAGGTGCTGTCCCCGATGCACTAAAAAACCAGACATGAGAAGAGGAGGCCGGCAATGAGAAAAGCGGTAACCATCGTACTGTCGCTGCTTCTGGTTGGAACCTTCTTCACCGGGTCGTCCCTGGCAGCCGATAGGCTTGACAGCGTCAAGGCGAAAGGGGTCCTGGTGGCGGGGGTGAAGGACTCCCTTCCCCCGTTCGGCTACATCGACCAAAAAACCCGCACGATCGTCGGGTACGACATCGACTTCGTCCATGCGATCGCGAAAAAGCTCGGCGTAAAAGTCGAGCTAAAGCCGGTGACGTCGGCAACCCGGATGCCCCAGCTCCAGGAGGGGAACATCGACATCATCGCCGCGACGATGACGAAGAACGCGGAGCGGGCCAAGGTGATCGACTTCAGCCACACCTACTTCCTGACTGGCCAGAAATTCCTCACCAAGACCGGGACGGTCAAGAG